>NZ_MTCA01000098.1:0-10597 GCF_002150205.1 Flavobacterium sp. FPG59
GAATTCCATAAATCTTACTTGATTTATTGTAATATATTTCTCTTGCAATTTTTTCATTTGAAAGTTCATCTTCATTTTTCTTTATATAGCTGCCGTACTGTTCAAAGCAAGCTTGATTTGCCACATATTTATTTATAAAAGCTTGAATTGTTCCCACAAAGTTTGGGTATTGAAAGAGCTGAGAACAATGCTTTTTTAGTTTTTTTTCTATTTCTTCAACTGCTGTATTGGTATGTGCCAAAACTAAAATACCAGAACCGTCATCAAAAGGCATATTTTGAGCAATACAGTACAACTTTGCAATTAGTGCTGTTGTTTTTCCGCTTCCAGGAACTGCTAATAAATCACAGGTTTTAAGATTTTTAATAAAATCTCTTCTTTCTGGATCAAAACTCCCGTTAATAAAAATCTGTTCAGCTTGATTAATATACTTTTCAATTTCCATTTTTACAGGCGTGTTTAATTGCTTCAATGATATAAAAAAACGAGTCAGTTTTCTGAAAACTGATTGATTCCATTTCTTTAATCTTTTCACTTAGCTCAAAAGCCAGCTGGGTCTTCTGTAGACTTTTGCTTAACAGCAGCTTTGCCAATCCAATTTCCCATTCCTGTTCAATGCCACAGGCTTTAAAAGTATCTGTATGAACATTTTTTAGTACTTCTTTAAACGCTGCTCCCAATTGATCAGACTTTAATAAGCACCATTCAAAAGTCCATAACTTAGAAATAAACGGTCTTACGAAATCACTTTTTTTATCCAATACAGCTGTTATTCTTTTTATCCTAATTTTGTCGTACTCATCAATCTTCTGCTTAATGATATCATACTGTTTAACTTTTCCTTTTTTAATTTGTTTTCCATTTGCATCAATTTGCGGTTCTCTCTCATATTCTCTCGTATCTAAATCACTGATAATAGAGACAGGTACATTTAACTCTTTATCATCTGTTCTCAAAAAAATCTTAGCAAAATGAAGACAGGCCGTAGATCCCACATTTACTATGGAAACTTCGTTTTTACTTAAATCAAAATTCAGTTTGGTTGCAATTTCGGGTATCAGAATTTCTTCTGACCACCCTTCGACCAGAATTACTCCTCGTGCAAAAAATAAATTAGATTTAGTAACATCTAAAAATCTCTTTAAATACTCATAACTGTTATCGTATTTACCTTCTTTAATTTCCGCTCCTAAGAAGGTATATTTTTCCCCTAGAGGAAAAACATTGTCATTTTTACAGATAATCAAAGACTTTAAATCTACTTTGGAAGCGATATTAGGACTGTGTGTAGTGAGAATAAACTGGATATCAGTTTGAGCTTCTCTATCAAGTGCCTGTATTATTTTCATCTGAGCCTGCGGATGCAAATGTGCTTCCAATTCTTCGATCATGCACAACTTCAATCCATCATAATTTTCTTTTTTCAAATGCAGCAGTTCTGCAGCCATAAAAAGGCGGTTCATTGTGCCTAATCCCAAGTTAGTGTGCTCTTCAATACCAAGAGATATTTTTTCAAGGATATTTTTTATTTCTGCAGCTGTTATATCAAATTTGGAAAAATGCCTTTCATCAATAAAATCTTCCAGAAACTTATTGATTGGTTTAACAATCTGTTCTTTATTGCTTTTTTTATCTTCATTTACTTCTTCGTTATTAAAATAGTTTTTAATAAGACCATTCGCATCATCAAAGATTTCTTCTAATGTATGTTTTTTTCCCTTGACTTTTTTGAAAAGCTTATGCTCTTGCAAAATCTGGGAAAGTCTGGAATTTTTCTTTGCCATCAGCTCGCTGTCCGCGTCACGAAGAGCTTTTAGGTATGTTGTTTTTAAATACTCTCTTGCTTCTGCATTTAAAATATAGCCTGTCCCGTCCATGCCTGCTTTTACATCTGTCGGGATAATTTTACCCTCCCGCAATTCGGCCTGATAAATCAAAATAAGCTTAGGTCTCTTCTCATCATTTTCCTCATACCACCCCAACCATTCAATAAAATGCTTTGCCTCATCATTAGTAATACCACTAAAATGTAGTTCAATACGCAATTTTTCAGAATTTCTCGCAAAATCCGATTGTTCAACTTTAATCCATTCGTAAGCGTGTGTTTTCAGCACCAGTTTTAACGCATCTACAATTGCAGACTTACCAGAATCATTTTCGCCTATAAGAATGTTCATCCCTTTCTCAAAGGGAACGCAGAGATCAGGTGTTTCTATGTCAAAGTCATTAGAACCTGCACCATATTTTCGAAAATTCCATAATTTTAGTTCTGCTATATACATATAATCTTTTAATGTAATATTTAATTTATGTTAGCAATAAAATATCATCCAACAATCAATAAACATATAATTAGAATCATTTTTAGATGATTTAAACATTTGACATTCTATTGATGTCTACTTCAAATCTTTTTGATATTATTTTAGTTATCTTCCACTTCATCAGAAGAAATCTTATACTCTGTGCGATTAACATCGTATACTACACTTTTAATTTTCACAGACTTAATGTGCGAAACTCTAATTGAATCCAAATCAATTGACAATGTCCCTTCTCTAAGATCAGCATTGTTTCTTTCCCATTCTTCTCCGGGCAAATCCAAAGGAAAATGTTGGGAAGCTTTATCAGCATCTTGCTTTAGTGGCATTCGCACCCACACTTTATAATCGTGCACTAATTCCTCATCTTCCCAATCCATTAGGCTTACTTCAATAGATGAACCCTTGATAACTTCAGGCGAAATAACTTTGGAAGCAGAATGAAATAAAGTAACATTAAGCCCTCCATCGGATTGAGCCGAAGGAAATATTATCCCATCAATTCTAAACTCTGATGCTAAAAATTCTGCAACAACTTGTGTAGCTAAATATTCAGCATGTTCGTCATCTGGCATTACCGGTTTAGTCAATCGCTGACTTAATTTTTTTAGAAACATAATGTTCGTTATACGACGAGCATAGCTTTCATCAAAATAACTTCCCTCTATATTTGTTAGCTTGAGAGCGCTTAAATCGAGGACCTGTAAAGTTCTCTTAATTCCAAAACGTGCTACTACCACCTTACAACCTACTGGAGGTCGAATTTCTGCCAATGCGGTTTCAGGATTGACCGATCCGTAAAAAACTGAAATACCTCTTGAGTTCATTCTACCTGCCGTGGCATATTCAGAAGGTGGCGGGCCAATTTCTTTGTCGGGAAACTCCAGCGCGATTTTAAGTCTGTTATCACATTGAAATGCCCTAGCCCTAAAGAGATGTTTCAATTGATTTTTAGGGCCAATTTTACGTACCACTGGTTTTCTTTTATGAGTATGCAAAGATTCAATGTCTTCAAAAATTGATTTTAGAAGATTCTCATGATTTTTATTAAAAAAGCGCGTGCTAGTCTTAAGAGTATGCTCAAAATTTTCCCACTGCATCTGCCATTCAAAATCGTCATGATCTCTAATTTCGTAAGATGAACCGCTTTCAAACTCACTATTTTCACCCATTTCTGCTGCAGAATGATCATAATGCCGATCCGCTAATATTTCTTGGACATCTGCCGCAATTTCTTCTTCAATTTCCGCGGCATCCATAATTGCATCAATTACCGGCGTTCCATTATTTTCCCAACCAGAATTTTTTAACTGATAAAAAGACCAGTTTTCTGGTGGATTTTCTGGTGACTGAATGTAATGCTGTTCAAATGCAGTTTCTATTTTATCAGCAAAATCTATTAATGAAAAACATTCAAACTCATCATTTCCACAATAAGAACATTTCATTTCTAAACCATTGTTTTTAATTATGTGTTTTAGATAATTTTCGCCGACACAATCATAACAAATATATTTCTCGGTACTAGTATCCAAATTCATAGGTAATCTCATTTTAGAATTAAATCTACGTAACTTCTTCATGTACAATAGTATAACGCTTTATTGAGATATCATCAAGTAGATAAAAGCGCACTAAAAAGCTGAATCCACCTTTCAACATATTCGTGTGGTATAGCATCTGCTTTTTTATTTTTTAATTGAGTTTTAGCAGCCATAGCCACTCCCACTTTCCATCCTTTTTCTAAGGTAACTCCATTAGCAATTGCAAATTGTTCAATTTGACCAACTATTGGACTTGACGGTGTGTAACTATCTTCAAAATCTACTTCATCTAAAGAACTGAAAAGTTTGTCAATAGCTTTTTTAATTAATTGATACGGTATCAGATCTTCTATTTCAGACTGCTCAATTCCTGTATAAACTTTTACATCAAGTATTTTAGTTTCGAATCCCTTATAAAGTCCATCCAACAATCTCTTTTTTGCATCTTCCCCGCTTTTATCAGAATCTAATATTATATGTGGCAAGTCATTTGCTTTACTTGAAATCATACTGACAACACCAGGTACACCTTTTACACCTCCAGAAGGTATAAAGACCATTTCTTGTTCTGGAGTTACAAGCGCTTCTCGAATTAGAAATCCTTTAATAGCATTAAGGTAAAATTGGTCTGAAGGCCCCTCGACCACAACACCCTGACAACCTTGTAGAAGAACATCTGAAACACTTAATCCTAAAGCAGCGTGAACAGCATAAATGGATTTTTCATTCAGGGCATCACTACCTTGTCTTAAATTACTTGATGCAACTGTATATCCATCTTTGTCCATGTAAACTACTCGACATCTGTCAATATTAGAAGTATCAACAATAAACGGCGAATGAGTTGTGTTAATAATTTGATTTTCCTGGGATAAATTGTTAAAGAAAAGAGCAAGATCCTTTTGTGCTAAAGGGTGTAAAGTAAGTCCCGCCTCGTCAAGTAATAAAATCGCATCTTTGTGGTTTTCTTGACTCTCAACTAGAAAAATCAAATAAAAACTAATAAACCATTGCAATCCTGTACTTCTAAGTTCTAGCGCTACTTCATCTGTCCTAATGCTATCTGAAACCCAAATTCGGAAATAATCGCCATCCGCTTCAAATCTAAATTTATATTCTCCCTGTTTCCACCATTCTTTAAATTTTTTAGTTAAATCTCCAGATGCTGACTGTAGAAGAATGCTACGTTCCTCTTTATCATTTTCTGCTTCTTTAATTTCATCGCTGGTTGGTTGTATGTTTGTATTCCCTCCATTACGTTGAATGGCCATTTCTTTGGGGTCTCTTCCTAATTCTAAGATTTCTTGCGGGTCTAATTTGACAAAATCAAAAAGTACTCTCAATGTGCGAACTTGTTCTTCATTTATTTCAATACCGCTTATGCTTTGACCATTAAGCCATTTAATTACATTAGGAAGATAAATTTTGGAAGATAAATTTCCATAATTTGAATAATAAACGAAAGACGGCAATAAATCAAGAACAGCTTGACTTAAATCTGTATCTTTATATGGGATAATAGTAGATTCCTCTTCTTTAAGCTCTTCTCCATCCTTTCCTTCTTCTGGTTCTTCACCTTCAGTAATTTCTATTTTAACTTTTTCTATCTTCGTTGATATCGGTTTACCACTTGGAAAATCGAATGTATAATGTCCATCGAAATAACGTGTCACAATAACAGATTTATCTCCTTGTAAATTACATTCAATTTTAGACTCAATATGGTCTATAATCTGATCATCTAATTCAAACTCTGCAGTAATGAATCGTATGTCCTGTGGAGTTTTTCGGTAGGTACTTAATTTAGAAACTGGCATATCGTGCAAGATATCAATACTTCCCTCTCTCGCAGGGTTTAATTTCCACAATCCCAAAAGTAAATTAGACTTTCCTGCTTCATTAATTCCTACTAATGTTGTTACATCATCACAATCAATCCATCCACTATCAAGAATTGACCTGAAATTTTCTACTTTATATTTTTTTAATATCATATCTAATAACTTTTTGATTAGTTTAGTTTTTATTTTTAATCTTTGGCGGTTCTGGCAATTTTAAAAACTCTGTTTTAATAACATGTAAAAGACTACAAAGCCATATCAAAAACCGAAACAATAAAGCAAATTTTACAATTCCATACAACGTATATATACTGGATTCTTAAATATAATTTTAAATAGATATTATTAAATTATAACTGCAAAAAAAGATTCGTTACCAGTTTTTTTTGCCACATTAAAATATATTTCACAACATATAAATCACTTGTTAAATGTTTTGTTATGGATTTAAGGCTAGAGTTACAGATTAGTTGAATGGAATTACTTATGGCGAACAACGTACAATACTACATAAAAAAAACATATGTGAATTATGGATTTCAGTAAAATCTGATTTTTTTTAAATGAATATCAAAACTAAGTAATACTAACATTCATTATCGCACTATCAAAAAGCACTATTTATAATTGGATCATTCTCTTTAATCTTAAAATCACATAAAAAATTAATTTTTAAACATCTATTGTATTTGGTTGAGTTTGCAAAGTAATTCATGTACAAACAAAGGAAAAAAATACATTTCATTCCATTTTAAAATGAAGTAAGTGATTTGCGATCAATAACAATTTCTTGGCTGAAAGGCATTCTGATCTGATCGAAAGTGTTTAAATCCCAAAGACCTTACAAACACAGCATGATAGGCCAATGTCTACATGATGAAACGCCAGCTGTATACTCTTAAACAAAACATCAACTTGCCACATCATAATATGAAGCCCATCAAACAACTTTTTTATTATGGGCTTTTGTCAAGCTGCTTGGGAAATAATTAATTAAATTGAAAAAGTTAACTCATCAAAGGAGAAGAAACCAATTGGAACAAAATGACCCAGCGACTGAAAAAAGCGGTTTTCAATCCTTCCATTTCATTTTCTGAATCAAAAAATCAAAATCCTCCACCCAATAAAGGACGTGGATTTAGACGCTAAGCGTTTGAATAAGAAGTTAAAAAATCGTATATTTACTACATGGCACGAGTTAAAAAAAATAAGGCAACCCCAAATCTAAACCCAGTATTTTTTTGGGATTTCGACATAGATGCTATGGACTTTGAGAGAGCCTATAAAACTATTATTGCCCGTATCGTAGAGCGTGGAGGACAGGAAGAAATCGACGAAATTGTTCGTTTCTATGGCCTTGAAAAGGTGGTAAAAGCGATTCGTGACGAAATTTATTTTCTTCCTAATTATGCCATTGACAAGGCTTTAGAATTGTTTCCTGAACTTAAAAAGGAAGAGATGTACTGCTATCTTAACCGTAAGGATAAACCCTACCACTGGATCTAGTTTTTAGACTATAAGCCATTCTTACGAACAAATAAATAAAAAGAAAACGAAGTTAGGCCAGGCATTAAACTTAGCAAAAGACTACGGCATAATGTCTTGCTCGTTCCTCACAAGCCACCCTTGCGGGACTTATTCCGTTTCCTTTTGCTAAGTTTAATGCCAGCCCTGTGAAATTGCTTTCTTTTTCTTTTTTCCGGTTTTTCTGTTTTCTTTTGAATTATATTTATGGCTTTACACATGTACATACAGCAATATTTGAAAGCTTAAATATTTACTCATGTCCACATTCATATTTATATGTAAAAGCGTATGGTTATAAATACAGTTTTAAAAGCATATGTATATATTCCAATCTGTAGCTATCAACAACTATGCTTACATATTTACTTTTGTAAAGTAGTGCATGGGTACATAGTCTTATGCTTATGGGTTGACAAGCGTAAATACATAAATACGTAAATACATAATTAGGTAAGTTTGATTTCCAAACTTGAGTGTGGTAAACAATCATAATCCTTATACGTCGATGATAATACTGGTCACAGATTTGAAATCGAACGCTTTTTAAATTAATTTATTGAATTAATTTACGTTCCAGTTTAGCTATATCAAAAAAAGGGCCTCAAGCCCTTTCAATTAAAACCATCGGCAATAATGTTTTCGAAAGAAAACAGCAAGTTGTGTTTTGAGATGCTTGAAATGAATTCAGCATCTCAAAACAACTTGCCCTGCCGGGGGCTGGAAAACGCCTCCAGAGTCGGCGTTTTATTATAATTACAAATGGAAACAGGTTAATTGAAATCACCCTTATTTTTTTCATTCAAATGCTTAAGATAAAGCATATCCAGTAATTCTGCCTCTTCCAATGGAATCAGCATTTCTATTATTCTCAAAAGGCTTCCAACATATCTTTCGGTATTTATACTACTCTCAATACTCACTTCAATACCGTCCAAAGCAAATTTTGCTGTTTTAAGTAAATCCATTATCATACAAAACAGGTCTCTATATCCTTCCACATTTATTTCAATAATGTGTATATCATTTCTTGTTTCTAATGCTGGTTTTAGCAGTACAAAATAATGCTCTGGGTTCTCTATGAACTCGTTTAATTTGATTTTATCTTTTTCCATAATCTTTATTTTAAATCGATTAATAATTTATCTAGCGGACTGTTTGAAGTTTTCATCATGTTGTGTTTTTGAAGTTTTTATCTGAACTGTTGAAATAAGTATAAACCGATTCTAAAAATAGCCTCACTAACGCAAACCATGTCATCAGATCAATATGCTCATTCAGTTCAGGATCGCTTTCCAGTTCTATTGCGCTTTCTGAATCAAAATTTAAGTTTTGAATTCTCTGCTGAAACTTTTGGTAGTAGTCTGTTCCAACCAGCGATATAACAACATATAGCAGTTCATGTACAAACTGGGAGCAGGTAATCGATTTTAAAATATACCTAAGACTCCCAAAACGTTTATCATTTGGATTTGGATTTTCTTTTAGTTCATAACAAAAATGTATCAGTAATTGCAGGCACGACAGCAGTCCTGCTGTCTTTACATCCTGTGTCTCCGCATCAACGATTTCAAGATCACCTGAAAGTAATTCTTCCAAATCGTATTCCTGCAAAAGGTCAGGATATCTGTCAAGTAATAAATCGAGCTTGGGATTTTTCAATTTATCAAGAAGTTCTGAAATCCCGCTTTCGAGATTCTTTTTTGAATTCTGCAGGAGCATATGCAGTACTGTCTTTGCCTGTTCTACCGATTTTATAAGTACTTTTTCATTACTGAAGTTTTTATTTTTTTTCATATTAAAAAAATTATAGTTTTTACAGTTGAGAATGTGCAGATATTATATTCCGTTACTGGAGATGTCATCTTTAAGACTGTACATTATTTTTGATCTTTTCAATCCCTCTTTCACGCATAAGCTGACTTGCATCCAGCATTTTGATTAAATAGATGTAGGGTGTGATCAAGTCATAATCAAATTCTTCGGTGCATCGAGACAGTGACAGGTGTATAACTTCAAATAGGAAGAATTCGAATTCATCAATGGTTTTCTCGGCAAATGCTTTTTTAAATACAAGGAAAGGATTCTCATACTCTTCCATTGTCAAGGATGCCAAATGAAGTTTTGACTTACAGTCAGATGCGTTTTTTACTCTCCATTTTTTGTTTTTGTACTGCAAAAGAAAACAGACTTTAAGAAAAGAGCGCAGAGCAGTATAGAAAACAATGACCTGTCCGGGATAATCTTTTTTATACACTTTTGTTTTATGGACATATAAAAATGCTTCGCACAGTATCTCTTTATAGCAATCAAGATGGGCAAAGTCAAAAAAAGCCTCCAGCACTTGAGAAGAACTTTTAATCTCATGACCTGCCCAAAAAACAGATTCAAAGGATATTCTATTCTTTTTCATAATTTATACAGGTTCATTATCAATTTTCTCGGGTTCATTTTCAACTTCATTTTGTCGATTGATTTCATTTTGAATCAAAATTTCCGCTTGATTTTTAAAATTTTTACATCTTTCTTCCACTACCTGATAATATAAATAATCAACATCGTTAGCCTTGCTAAAACGCAACGTGTTGGGCTGTTGCTTAAGAAGTTTAAATATGGATTTGTCTTCACGGGTTTGTCGGGGGAAAAAGTCTGTAGTTATGGTAGTAAAGTATTCGCAGAGATTAAATAAATACTCTAATGCAAAATGATTAGGAGTGTAGCCTATATAGACACGGATCAAAGACAAACAGATTTGCTCCACTATTTGATGAAGGGCGGACATTTTTACTTCATCCGAACTAGAAGCATCATCATCATTATACACCCAGCCCCAGATTGTAGCAATATTATTCTTCCTCCATGCTATATAATGCGATGTGGATTTTAAATTTCTTTTTGGAGTTTCGCTAATATTTAAATAAGGAGGCTTGTTAATATCTTGAAATAACAGCTCTGCGTTCTGCATGATCTGCCAAAAGAAAAACTGCTGGTCTTGGCAGAGGCCTTTAAGACTCTGTACGTGGTGTATAAGAACAGTAGCGGTCAAAGAACCCTGAGTCTTTGTTTTTATCTTATCACTTATATCACTGCCCGCATTTTCTTTGGTCTCCTGTACAAAAACTAAGAGGTATAAATGACTATGTTCTTTTTGCAGTTCTTTATCAGAATAAATTTTCCTGCTCGAACTATAAGCTGTTGCATTCCTGCCAAAACAATAAATAGCAGATGTTTTAATGTGGCCTGTAATTACTTCCTTCAACTCTTTTTGCTGTGAGAATTCAATTGCATTCATAATTTTAATTTTTTAATTAATAATTATCCGAAAAATTGTATTTTTGTTTAGTACATGCAAGTAAATCAGAATGAG
>NZ_MTCA01000381.1:0-1261 GCF_002150205.1 Flavobacterium sp. FPG59
TGTACCGAATCATTTTGGTCTGTATCGTACAGTACCGAATATGTTTTTTACGGATTGCTTATTTTTTTATTCCTAATTATTATCTTTGAACTATGAGCACATTGACAAAACCAAATCATATAGGCCGAAAAATCAGCCGTATTCGTGAACTTAGAGACATGAAACAAGAAGCATTGGCGCAGGCTTTGGGAACAAACCAACAGGCGATATCTGCTATGGAGAATAGCGAAACGATAGATGAAGAAAAACTTATGGAAGTTGCAAAAGCTCTTGGTGTAACACCTGAAGCAATTAAAAACTTTTCGGAAGATGCTGTGATTAATTATTTCAATAATTATTACGACAATAAAGGGCACATATTAAATTCTTGTAGTCATCTTACTTTTAATCCTCTTGAAAAAGTTGTAGAACTTTACGAAAGATTAGTTCAGGCTGAAAAAGATAAAGTCGAGTATTTGGAAAAATTATTGAAAGAAAAATAACCTTTATAGAAGGCGAATTAATTCCAAAATTGAGACTCTAGACGGGGTCTCTTTTTTGTTTCAGATATTTTTTTATGGTGCAACAATAATAAAAAACCAACAAAATGGACAAAACTATTAAACTCCGTGTGAGAAAGGAAATTGACAACGGTGACGAGCTTAAAGTATTGAAATTAAAAGGCGCATTAATTGCTAAGAAGTACACTGAAATCATTCACATTGCTGATGAAAATGATGATTTTTATCTTAATTCATTTTCTTCCTCACCAGCCCACAAAAAAGAGGCAGAAGATTTTATACTAGATTACATTTCAAACAATAATCTTACTGACACTATAGCATTGATTAGTAGTAGTCCTACAAGCAAAAATGTGGCTGAAATTTTAAAGTCACAACCATAATTAATACAAAAGAATGACTTCACAAGAACAAAATTTTTATTCCTTAATTGGGCAAATATCAATCGGATTTTCAAACCTTGAAAGTCAAATCAAAAAAATTATTGGATTATTAATAAAATTGGATGACGAATTTGTCAATCAAATTATATTGGAAGATAACAATATCAGTCAGAACTTAAAATTGTTATTAAAGTTAACCAAATATCGCTATGTTGAAGAGGGAAGGATAAAAGCTCTACACAATTCTATTGATAAAATCAGAATTAATAGAAATCTTTTTATTCACGGGCTCTGGAAATTATATGAAGATGAAAATGGATTAAAATTTGTTTGTGAAATAAAAAAAGTAGAATTTAAAAAAGTGACTCATGGTATAGC
>NZ_MTCA01000213.1:0-5288 GCF_002150205.1 Flavobacterium sp. FPG59
ATTAAAAACTATTTCATTTGTATAATAAAGTTTGGCACAGTTCGTGAATAGAATTAAAAATAACAACTAAAATTTATATAACCATGAAAAATATTACTCTATTTTTAGTATTCATCGGGATGATGACACTACAAAGTTGCGAAGTTACAGAAGTGTACGAAGACGGTCCAAGGACTGAAGTTTTTGAAGTAACAACCTCGTTTGGGTCTGTAAATAATTATAGTAGAATCATAGATTTTGATAGACCAATAGGTTCATTTGATTCGGTTTTAGTATATCATTTATTTGATGTAGTTAATGGTGATGATGTGTGGAGGTTGATGCCTCAAACGTATTACTTAGATAACGGCAGAGAGCTAGATTATAACTTTGATTACACTAGGTTTAATGTGAATGTGTTTTTAACATCGAATTTTAATTTGAATACTTTATCATCAGATTGGACTATAAACCAGACTTTTAAAATAGTAATCATTCCTGATGGATTTGCGAAAACAGTAAATAAGAATGATATTAACGCCGTCATGTCAGCCCTAAAAGTACAGCAAAGCGATGTTAAAAAGATCACATTGTAATTTAAATTACATTCATAAAAAAAAGGAAATCGAAAGATTTCCTTTTTTTATGATCAACAAATAATGTTTTATACTTCGGTTTCTTTGTTTTTGTATAATGAAACTCCAATACCAATTAGAAGTGCAAGAGCAATAAAAGCTAGTGAAGCCCATTCTGGTAGTTTTATAAAATCGTGCAACAACATTTTAAGTCCTACAAAGCTTAAAATAGCAATAAGACTGTATTCTAGATAGCTGAATTTAGCTAACATGTTGGCTAAGAAAAAGTACATAGATCGCAATCCTAATATAGCAAAAATATTAGAACTAAAAACCAGAAAAGGATCATTTGTAATGGCAAGAATAGCAGGTACGCTATCTATAGCAAAAACAACGTCCATAACTTCAATAACAATTAGTGCAACAAACAAGGGGGTTGCAGCTGTAATATGTCTTCTTTTTACAAAAAAATGTTCTTTGTCTATGTGATTAGAAATTGGAATGACTTTTTTTAATGCCTTGTAAACAAAAGATTTTTTAGGTTGAAATTGTTCATCCTCTCCACTAAAAAGCATTTTTGCAGCGGTATAAATAAGAAACAAACCAAAGATGTAAGTCATCCAGGTGAACTTATTGATAAGCATAACACCAAAGAAAATCATTAAACCTCTAAAAATAATGGCACCTAATATACCCCAAAACAAAACGCGGTGCTGGTATTTTTGTGGAATTTTAAAAGCAGCAAAAATTATGGCAATCACAAATATATTGTCAATACTTAAGGAGAGTTCAATTAAATACCCCGTAATAAATTTCATGGCAGCAGCACCAGGTTTAAGTGTATCTGGGTTTGCTATGTAATTTGTAGTGTATAACCAATACACCACTCCAGAGAATAAAAACGATAATGTAACCCATATTGCAGTCCATTTGCCAGCTTCTTTTGAGCTAATGATATGCGGGTTTTTATTAAATACTCCCAAGTCTAATGCTAGAAAAATTAGAACTGCTACTAAAAAAGAGATCCAAACAATCATAAAAGTTATTTTAAAATGTTACACAAAGATACTTCTAGAATCTTGAAACAAGAAGTTTATTAGAAATAAAGTTAAGCGCAGTAATTCTTTGAAATTAGTGTAAAAAAAATGCCTTCGTTAAGGAAGGCATTTTGATTCAAAAAATATAGTATTCAATATTACAAAGCAGAGTTTACTGTTTTGATAATTCTAGCTGCAATTTTGTATGGGTCACCGTTTGAAGCTGGTCTACGGTCTTCAAGCCATCCTTTCCATCCTTTTTGAACAGTCATTAAAGGAATACGTATTGAGCAACCCCTGTCTGAAACTCCATAAGAGAAATCGTGAATTGAAGCTGTTTCGTGCTTACCTGTTAAACGCAAGTCATTGTAAGCACCATATACTGCAATGTGTTCAGCTGTTACAGGTCTAAAAGCTTCACATATTTTTTCATAAATTTCTTGAGAACCACATGTTCTTAAAACTTCGTTTGAGAAGTTAGCATGCATTCCAGATCCATTCCAATCTGTATCTCCTAGAGGTTTTGGGTGGTATTCAATATAGTAGCCGTATTTTTCAGTCAAACGATCTAATAAGTAACGTGCTACCCAAATTTCGTCTCCTGCTTTTTTAGCACCTTGAGCAAACAATTGAAATTCCCATTGGCCACAAGCCACTTCTTGATTGATTCCCTCAAAGTTGATTCCAGCTGCTATACAAAGGTCTGCATGTTCTTCAACAAGTGCTCTTCCGTGGGTGTTTTTTCCACCTACTGAGCAATAGTACATTCCTTGTGGTGCAGGATAACCGCCAATTGGAAAACCCAAAGGCAATAAAGTTTTGGTATCCATGATAAAGTACTCTTGTTCAAAACCAAACCAAAAATCACCATCATCATCTATAGTTGCTCTTCCGTTTGAAGCATGAGGAGTACCATCTGCATTCATAACTTCGGTCATAACAAGATATCCATTAATACGAGTAGGATCAGGATAGATTGCTACTGGTACCAATAAACAATCAGACGAACCACCTTCGGCTTGTCTTGTAGAGGAACCGTCAAATGACCAGTTTCCTATTTCTGCAAGAGTTCCTTGAAAATTTTCGTGCTCTTCAACTTTAGTTTTACTTCTAAGGTTTTGTGTTGGTTCATATCCATCTAACCAAATGTACTCTAATTTAATTTTTGCCATGTCTTTATAGATTTACTTCGTAAAATTGCTGGCACAAAAGTAAAATATTTTTTTAAATAGTGTAAAAATGGGGGTGTTTTTTATTTTAAATGATATAATATTTTTCAAAACGGTATTTTTATAGGGGGTGAATTAAAAAATATGTATTTTTGCAGGGCTTAATTATGTAAATTCATAAAGTACTTCCTTTTATTTTTTATGCAATTATTGAGTATATTTGATTTTGATCTATTGGATTTAAACTAATTTTAAAAAAACGAAACATGCCAACATTACGTTTTCAAGCTTTGAGAGAAGCATCGACTAGAAAGCCCGTTCAATTTGATGAAACAGGTAGAAAATCAATAATTTTTGGTTCAAATGTCTTTAATGAAAAGGCAATGAAGCAATACCTAACTTCGGATGCTTTAAAAGGAATTCAAAGTGCGGTACAACACGGAACCAAAATTGACCGTAAATTAGCAGATTACATTGCTATGGGGATGAAAGAATGGGCACTTGCAAAAGGAGTAACCCATTATACACATTGGTTTCAGCCGCTTACAGGAACAACTGCTGAAAAACACGACGCTTTTTTTGAAACATCTCATGACGGGAGTGATCCTGTTGAAAAATTTGGTGGTGCACAATTAGTTCAACAAGAACCTGATGCTTCCAGTTTTCCAAATGGAGGAATCAGAAATACATTTGAAGCCAGAGGATACACTGCTTGGGATCCTACATCTCCAGCGTTTATTTTTGGAACGACTCTTTGCATACCTACTGTTTTTATTTCGTACACGGGTGAAGCTTTAGATTATAAAACACCGCTTTTGCGTGCGCTTATGGTTATGGATGAAGCAGCAACAGAAGTTTGTAAATATTTTGATAAAAATGTGAAAAAAGTGACCGCCACTTTGGGTTGGGAACAAGAATACTTTTTGGTTGATAGTGCATTAGCCAATTCTCGTCCTGATTTAATCATGACTGGAAGAACACTTCTTGGACACACTTCTGCAAAAGGTCAACAGCTTGATGATCACTATTTTGGATCAATTCCTACACGTGCGCTTACGTACATGAGAGACTTGGAGCAAGAGTGTATGCTCCTTGGAATTCCAGTAAAAACACGTCATAATGAAGTAGCACCCAATCAATTTGAACTAGCACCCATTTTTGAAGAAACCAACTTAGCGGTTGATCACAATTGCTTGTTGATGGATGTGATGCAAAAAGTAGCCGAACGTCATGACTTAAAAGTATTATTTCATGAAAAACCTTTTAAAGGTGTGAATGGATCTGGCAAGCACAATAACTGGTCTTTGGCAACAGATACTGGCGTTAATTTGTTGAGTCCAAGCAAAACTCCTATGAGTAATTTACAGTTTTTAACCTTTTTTATCAATACTATTAAAGCTGTTAATGATAATGAGTCTTTACTAAGAGCAGCCATTGCATCAGCTAGTAATGATCATAGGCTTGGCGCCAATGAAGCTCCTCCAGCTATTATATCAGTATTTATTGGAGAGCAATTAACAAAAGTATTGGCAGAACTTGAGGGGGTAACAGCTGGAAAGTTATCACCAGAGGAAAAAACAGATTTGAAATTGAACGTAGTAGGGAAAATTCCAGACGTACTTCTTGACAATACAGATAGAAATAGAACCTCACCTTTTGCTTTTACAGGAAATAAATTTGAATTTAGAGCTGTAGGTTCAACTGCAAATTGCTCTAATGCCATGACAACATTAAACGCTATTGTTGCTAAACAATTGAGAGACTTTAAAGTTGAGGTAGATGCCTTAATTGACTCGAAAGACATGAAAAAAGATGATGCTATTTTTAATGTCTTGAGAGAGTATATCAAGCAATCTAAAAAAATTCTTTTTGAAGGAGACGGTTATAGCGAAGAATGGGAAGTTGAAGCAAAAAAACGCGGTTTAAGTAATTTTAAAACTACGCCCGAAGCTTTAAAAGCTAGAGTTTCAAAGCAGTCGCTAGACTTGTTCTCAGAGTTAAACATCATGAATCATGTTGAAGTCGAAGCACGTTATGAGATTGAATTAGAGGAATACACTAAAAAAATACAAATAGAAGGAAGGGTTTTAGGTGATATCTCTAAAAACCATGTGATACCAACAGCTATTAAATACCAAAACACATTAATTGCTAATGTAAAAGGATTGAAAGATATATTTGGTGCTGATTTTGAAACTATTGCTAAGGAGCAAATTAATCTTATCAAAGAAATTTCGGGACATATTGAAGGAATAAATTCAAAAGTTGAAGAAATGACAGATGAAAGAAGAAAAGCAAATACACTAACAAACGCTCAGGAAATGGCCGAAGCATATTGTAATAAAGTAAAACCTTATTTTGAGATTATTAGAAATCATTGTGATAAACTAGAGTTACTAGTTGATAACGAAATTTGGACCTTGACTAAATATCGAGAATTGTTATTTACAAAGTAAA
Source organism: Flavobacterium sp. FPG59 (assembly GCF_002150205.1). Taxonomy (NCBI): domain Bacteria; kingdom Pseudomonadati; phylum Bacteroidota; class Flavobacteriia; order Flavobacteriales; family Flavobacteriaceae; genus Flavobacterium; species Flavobacterium sp. FPG59. The sequence goes on from NZ_MTCA01000213.1 coordinate 5,218, forward strand.
TTAAAGTTTATAACATATTCTTAATTGCAAAGTAAGTCCACATGATAAGAAAATGCCTCTCTGTTTTAGAG
>NZ_MTCA01000290.1:0-3206 GCF_002150205.1 Flavobacterium sp. FPG59
TCTATAAGTTTCTTTCTCAAAGAATGATAACAGTGACCCAATTCTAACTAAAACGATTAACCAAAATTATTATGAAAAAACACGTATTAAAAACCTGTGCCATCGCATCGCTTTTTTTAAGTTTAAACGCTTGTTCCACATCAGACGAATTGCAAAAAGATGCCATAGAACAAGCATCTCAGTTTAAAATCATTCAAGTTACTAAACATGACGGAAAACCTTTTAGCACTGGGAAACAAACTAACATCCCTTCTGGAAGATATGTTTCAAATCCGGGTGGAGGCGTCATGATGCAAGCTTTTTACTGGGATGTACCTGCCGGCGGAACATGGTGGAATGTAGTAAACTCAAAAATTACGGCTTGGTCAAACGCTGGTATTGGCTCAATCTGGCTACCTCCTGTATCAAAAGCCCAAAATGGACCATTCTCTATGGGATATGACCCTACTGACTATTTTGATTTTGGTAATTTTAATCAAAACGGAACTGTTGAAACACGTTTTGGCTCTAAAACCGAATTAGAAAGTTTGATTACAAAAGTACACGCCGAAAACATGCAAGTATATGCTGACATGGTCCTCAATCATAATAGTGGCGGTCAATTAGAAAACAATCCTTTCACAGGAACACAAACCTACACTAACTTTACGGGTGTTGCATCAGGGAAATTTAAACGAACAAGCGCTGACTTTTACAAAAACGCTTTTGGGAATAATGACGAAGGTATTTTTGGTGGTTTTCCAGATCTTGCTCACGTAGCTCCTAATGTACAAGATTGGCTTTGGAAAAGAGCAGATGGTGTGGGTAAATTTTATAAAAACACCATGAAATTTGACGGCTGGAGATTTGATTACGTAAAAGGTTTTGGTGCTTGGGTCGTTAAAGATTGGAATGCTAATGTTGGCGGATTTTCTGTAGGTGAACTATGGGATTCTAATGTAAATTTACTTAATGACTGGGCAAATAACGCAAATAGCTCTGTTTTTGACTTTGCTTGCTACTATAAAATGAATGATGCTTTTGATGGCAATAATCTAAATGTTTTGAATGATGATATGATGTGGAAAAGAAATCCGTACAAAGCGGTTACTTTTGTTGCGAATCATGATACTGATGAAATTTGGAAAAAGGAATTGGCTTACGCCTACATTTTAACGCACGAAGGATATCCAACTATTTTTTACCGCGATTATGAAGAGTGGCTAAATAAAACCAAATTGAATAATCTAATTTGGATTCACAACAACAAAGCAACCGGAAACACTTCTATTTTATACACAGATAATGATGAATACATAGCGAGAAGAAACGGCTATAATGGCAATCCAGGATTAGTCGTTTACATCAACAACTCTTCAAACTGGCAAGAGCGCTGGATACAAACTAACTGGTCTAATGCACAAATAAAAGATTTTACAGGCAACTCTGGCTGGTACCCAACAACTCAAGCTGACAAATGGGTAAAAATACAATGTCCTCCTAATGGATATTCTGTTTGGTCCATCAACATGTAATAGTTTTTCTTTGAGGCTGTCTTTATTAGGCAGCCTCTTTTATTTGGAATCGTTTACACAATACGAAAATACCTTTTAAACAGATCAAATTTTCAAATAGCGTATATAAATAGTACTTTTGCAAACTATTGATATACATATGGGCTTTTTAGAAGAAATACAACGCAGAAGAACTTTCGGGATTATCTCACATCCTGATGCTGGAAAAACGACATTGACTGAGAAATTACTTCTTTTTGGAGGAGCAATTCAAGAAGCAGGTGCCGTAAAAAATAATAAAATAAAGAAAGGGGCTACGAGTGACTTTATGGAAATTGAACGCCAAAGAGGGATTTCTGTATCTACCTCTGTACTTGCATTTAATTACCAAGACAAAAAAATAAACATACTTGATACACCTGGACATAAGGATTTTGCCGAAGACACTTTTAGAACTTTAACAGCAGTTGACAGTGTAATTGTAGTAATTGACGTAGCCAAAGGTGTGGAGGAACAAACTGAAAAATTAGTAGCAGTTTGTAGAATGCGTAAAATTCCAATTATTGTATTTATCAATAAATTAGATAGAGAAGGAAAAGATGCTTTCGACTTAATGGACGAAGTTGAACAAAAACTTGGACTTACCGTAACACCATTGAGTTTCCCTATCGGGATGGGATATGACTTTCAAGGAATTTATAATCTTTGGGAACAAAATATCAATTTATTCAGTGGTGATAGTCGTAAAAACATCGAAGAAACAATTGCTTTCTCAGATGTACAAAGTCCTGAGCTTGAAAAAATAATTGGTCAAAAACCAGCCGATAAACTTAGAGAAGAATTAGAGTTAATTGACGAAGTATATCCAAAATTTGACAGACAAGATTATTTAGACGGAAAACTACAACCCGTTTTCTTTGGTTCAGCATTAAACAATTTTGGTGTTAGAGAACTACTAGATTGCTTTGTAGAAATTGCACCTTCGCCAAGACCTAAAGATTCCGAAACAAGGCTAGTTGATCCAGAAGAACAAAAAATGTCTGGTTTTGTATTTAAAATCCATGCCAATATGGATCCAAAACACCGAGACCGTCTAGCGTTTATTAAAATCGTGTCGGGTACTTTTGAAAGAAACAAACCGTATTATCACGTTCGCCAAAAGAAAAATTTAAAATTCTCTAGTCCTAACGCCTTTTTTGCTGAAAAAAAAGAAATTGTAGACATCTCTTATCCAGGAGATATTGTTGGCCTTCATGATACTGGAAATTTTAAAATTGGTGACACACTGACCGAAGGGGAATTAATGAGTTTTAAAGGAATTCCAAGTTTTTCGCCTGAACATTTTAGATACATCAATAATGCTGATCCTATGAAAGCCAAACAGCTAGACAAAGGAATTGATCAGTTAATGGATGAAGGAGTAGCGCAATTGTTTACACTAGAAATGAATAATAGAAAAATCATTGGAACAGTGGGTGCGTTGCAGTACGAGGTAATTCAATACCGTTTGGAGCATGAATATGGAGCCAAATGTACGTATGAAAATTTCCCTGTTCACAAAGCTTGCTGGGTAAAGCCAAATGATCTAAAAAGTGACGAGTTTAAAGAGTTTAGAAGAATCAAACAAAAATTCTTGGCGCATGATAAATACGGTCAATTAGTGTTTCTAGCAGACTCTGATTTTACAATTCAAATGACACAAAGTAAATATCC
>NZ_MTCA01000186.1:0-6006 GCF_002150205.1 Flavobacterium sp. FPG59
GTTTTAAGCACCAATAAGATAAAAAACACAACTCAATAAGTGTTCCTACCTATTTTTATGAAGCATTACGAAATGCTTTTACTTCCAAAAACTGTTGTTCTTGAAGGATGATAAATAAAAAAACAAGATTTATTTTGAATCGTATTGATGATCTCTTTAGATAATTCTGCAGGAACTGCTGGACATCCTTGGCTACGGCCTAAGCGTTGATTGTTTTTTATAAAAGAATCAGATACGTAATCAGCGGCATGCATAACAACGCCACGTGCTCTAGCATTATCATTTACTCCTTTTTCTAATCCATCCAGACGCATTGACATACCGTGTTTTCCTGTATAAATTTCGCCAGTGGCATAGAAACCCAAACTACTTTTATACGATTCTGAAGCATTAGAAAATTGAGAAGCATACTCTTCACCGGTGTTACGACCATGCGCTACAAGGGAGTGAAATAAAATTTCACCGGTCTCAATATTTATCACCCAAAGTCTTTTAGCATTTGAGGAAATACTAAAATCAATAATGGTTAGTATTTCTTTTTTAATAATTCCTTTTTCTTTTAAAGAATAATATCCTTTGAGAGCCTCAGTAAAGCTTACTAGTTTAGGTAATGAAAAACGATCCGAATGCAAACTTCGGTATACTTGTTCCATTTTAGATTCTTCTGTAGGTACAGTATTACTTGCGTATACACTGTGATTGCTTGTGGACTTATCAACAAAACGTGGTTTTTCTGTCAATGAAGTAAATAAAAGCAATAAAATAGTAGGTAGCATCGGATAAATCATTCGAGTCTATTGGGTTAAAATTGAATTTGGAGTCGCAAAATTAAACATAATAACATGTCATTCAACGGATTTAACATATTTTTATTTAAAAAATACTTGATAATGAATGTTTTATACCACTATTCCCTACATTCCTTACTTCCGTTTTAGATGGAGAGCAGCACCGTTATACCTGATTTCTTTTCTCAATTTTAATCCATAATAATAATGATTACTTTTTTTTGGTTATTAATTTATGAAAAGTGTAACAAAACAAGATAAAGCAAGTCTATTATGACAAACTATGAATCTGTAGAGGTCTTGAGCTTTACATCTAAACCGGTTTTAATCATCAATCAGCCTCAATCAGTACATGAAAAATCTATTTTTATTTTATTTTATTTCACTTTCTTTCATTGGCTACAGCCAAAAGAAAACATTACGAACCAAATTCATTTCTGAAAAAATAGAAATTGACGGTAAACTAAATGAAGCTATTTGGAACTCAGCAGCTGTAGCAGGCGATTTTATCACATTTGAACCTGATAACGGAAAGCCAATTCCTGAATCTAAGAAAACAGAAGTTAGAGTATTGTATGACAATGATGCAATATATATAGGTGCGCTGATGAATGATGAAAATCCTGGTAAAATTTTAAGAGAGATCACACAGCGAGATGATTTTGGAACTTCGGATATTTTTGGGGTTTTTATAAATGGATTTAATGATGGTCAACAAGATTTTCAATTTTTTGTAAATGCTGCTGATGGTCAAGCCGATTGTATTACAACTGATTCAAATGGAGAGGATTATTCTTGGGACGCAGTCTGGGAAAGCAAGGCTGTTATTACTGATAAAGGCTGGGTTGTAGAAATGCGAATTCCGTATGCTGCACTTCGCTTTTCAGCAGAAAACAAACAAACTTGGGGACTGAACTTTTTTAGAGAAGTAAGAAGAGATCGTTATAAATATTCTTGGAATTTTATTGATTCAAAACTAGGGACTTTTACACAACAAAACGGCATTCTGGAAGGTATTGAAAACATCAAACCACCCGTTAGGCTTTTCTTATTGCCTTACTCCTCTTTTTATGTAAATGCCAATGCTAAACAAAAAACATATGGCACACTTAAAGGCGGACTGGATTTAAAATACGGTATTAACGATGCTTTTACGCTAGATATGATTTTGATTCCTGATTTTGGACAAACAAAATTTGACGATCAGATCTTGAATTTAGGCCCGTTTGAACAGCAATTCAATGAAAACAGACCATTTTTTACTGAAGGAACAGATTTGTTTAGCAAAGGGAATTTACTGTATTCGAGGCGTATTGGCGGAAGCCCAAGCACTAGACCTAACTTAGCAACTAATGAGGTAATTGATGCTAGTCCTGCCTCTGTAAACTTAATTAATGCTTTTAAAGTTTCAGGCAGAACCAAGGGTGGACTAGGTGTGGGAATATTGAATGCTGTTACCGAGAAAACAACCGCATCGATTCGTAACACCGAAACTGGCGCTACACGAGAACAAGTAGTAGAACCGTTAGCAAATTATAATGTACTGGTGCTAGACCAGCGCTTTCGCAAAAATTCCTCAGTGGCATTTATTAATACCAATGTAACTAGAAATGGGCGTTTTAGAGATGGAAACGTTACTGCACTAGCATGGGATTTAAACACTAAGAAAAACACTTATAATTTAGCCGGAGATTTTAAATACAGTTTTATAAATGCAGCCGAGGATAAAAAAGGGATCTATTCTCAACTTAATTTTTCAGAAACAAGTGGTAAATACCGCTATGGCATGGGGGCTGAAATCATGACAAAAGATTTTGATAATAATGATTTAGGGATCAACTTTCAAACCAATTATTACAGTGTATATGGAAATGCGAGTTATAGAATTTTAAACCCTACTAAATATTTTAACTCCTTTAACACAAGGCTAAATGTGTACACACAATTTCAAAAAGAAACTGGAAAAATACAATCTAACAATGTTAATTTTCAAATAAACTCTGATACTAGAAAAAATCATTACATTGGTTTTGGGTTAAATAGCAACCCACTAGAATCATACGATTATTATGAACCAAGAGCTGAAAATAGATTTGTAATTATACCGCAACGAATAGGAGGATTTCTATACATATCTACTAATTACAATAACAATTTTGCTATTGATTTCAACCCTTCGTATGCTATATTTAATGAAGCTGGAAGAGAAACGTATGGCTTTTCTTTTGGTCCTAGATACCGTTTTAATGACAAATTTACACTAGCTCATAATTTCAATTTTTTTAGACAGAATAACAATAAAGGATATATAGACACTTTTTCAGATACGGATCCAAGCATAAACATACCTCCAACTATAGTCTTTGCCAATAGAAATGTAGTTACATACTCTAACACTTTATCAGGAAAGTATGCTTTGAACAGTCAGATGACTTTTAATATTGCTTTGCGTCATTACTGGTCTTATGCCGATAATAAAAATATTTTATCCCTTGAACAGAACGGCAGATTACTAGATTTTAGAGGATACAACACCAATAAAAATTCTAGTTTTTACTCGTGGAATGCTGACGTATCCTACACTTGGTGGTTTGCTCCCGGAAGCCAAATTTCTATTTTATACCGAAATAATGCAGCCGCACGTGAAAGAACCATCAATAAGAATTTTGAAAACAATGTAACCCAATTGTTAAATAACGAAGCTTTAAGTCACGTTTTTTCTATTAGTGTGCGCTATTTCATTGATTACAACTCTGTAAAAAATTATTTTTAAATGCAGTTAAATTGAAAACAAGGTGTTTATATCCTTAAATAATCAATATTTACGGGGATTATTCAAGATTTTGCAATAGTGAAACACAGGTGCTTTATCCTTTTTAGAAAAACTTTATCTTTGTTTAAAACTAAAACGATGAACAAAAAAGTAATTCTTATGATACTAGACGGATGGGGTAAATCACCTGATCCAAAAGTATCTGCAATAGATAATGCAAATGTCCCTTTTATAAACAGTTTATATCACAAATACCCAAGCGCACAATTACGCACAGATGGCTTAAATGTGGGGCTTCCAGAAGGACAAATGGGTAATAGTGAAGTAGGTCACATGAATCTGGGTGCCGGCCGAATTGTGTACCAAGATTTAGCCAAAATTAACTTGGCCGTTTCACACGGCACTTTAGCACAAGAACAGGTGCTAGTAGATGCCTTTACTTATGCCAAAACCAACAATAAAAAAGTACATTTTCTTGGTCTAGTATCAGATGGTGGTGTACACTCACATACTTCGCATTTACGAGGATTGATTGATGCATCACAAGAATATGGTTTAGAGAAAGTATATATTCATGCCTTTACTGATGGTCGTGATGTAGATCCTAAATCAGGAAAAAATTACATTCAAGATTTGCAAGAATACATTAGCAACACTTCTGTTAAAATAGCATCGGTTATTGGTAGGTATTATGCTATGGATAGAGATAGACGCTGGGAAAGAGTCAAACTTGCTTATGATTTACTAGTAAACGGAAAGGGAACTGCTGCCACTAATGCTGTACAGGCTATACAAGAAAGTTATGAGGCAAATATTACTGATGAATTCATTAACCCAACCGTAATCACTACCAACAACAATGAACCAATTGCTGTAATTGAAGATGATGACGTAGTTATTTTCTTTAACTTTAGAACAGACCGAGGCAGAGAATTAACAGAGGTATTATCACAAATGGATTGTCATGAACAAAACATGCACAAGCTTAATTTGTATTATGTAACCCTAACCAATTATGATGAAACGTATCAAAACGTAAAAGTAGTTTACAATAAAGACAACATCACTGAAACACTGGGTGAAGTTCTCGAAAAAGCTGGCAAAAAACAAATCCGAATTGCTGAAACAGAGAAATATCCACATGTTACTTTTTTCTTTTCAGGTGGTAGAGAGCTGCCTTTTATTGGCGAAAGCCGAATCTTAAAAAACTCTCCGAAAGTAGCTACCTATGATTTACAACCTGAAATGAGCGCGTATGACCTCACAGAGGCACTTATTCCAGAACTTGAAAAAGAGGAAGTTGATTTTGTGTGCTTAAACTTTGCCAATGGAGATATGGTAGGACATACAGGTATCATGAACGCAGCAATAAAAGCTTGTGAAGCCGTAGACCAATGCGTTGAAAAAGTTATCACTACAGCGCTCGCTCACAATTACACCACGCTTGTAATTGCTGACCATGGCAATTGCGAAACAATGATTAACCCTGATGGAAGTCCAAATACAGCACACACCACAAATCCAGTCCCACTAATTCTAGTAGATAAGGACTTAACTATGATTAAAAATGGTGTGTTGGGAGACATAGCCCCAACAATACTTGAATTGATGGGTATTGAAAAACCTGCGGTAATGACTTGTAATTCTCTATTATGAAAAAGTATATGATTGCGCTATTAGCTATAACTTTATATAGTTGCAGCTCATTAGGATCAGGTAAGAATGGTACACCCGGACAAGATGGCTCAAATGCAATAGGAACCGAGAAAGGTAAAAATGGCGCTCCTGGTAAAAACGGTAAGTCCCACTATAACTAACAATAATTAATAAGAAAGAGGCATTCAAAAGTATTTTGAATAGCCTCTTTTTTTGTTAACAGCACTCTCTAGTTTAAAGAGTAACCACATCTTAAATTAAAGTTAAATAATCAAAAATAAAAGTATTACTATTAATTATGATGTACTTTTGTATAAATAAAAATCAAAATCATGAAAACATACTTTCTTTCTGCCCTCGTTCTTTTGTGCACAACTAGTCTATGGAGTCAAATTAAGAATGATAAAAATAGAGAGTTTAATGATCTTAATGACGCTTTAAAAACTCCAGAACTAATCTATCGATTGAATTTGAGTAATCAAAACCTTAAACTTGATGGTGTAGACTGGTCTAAATTTATTAATCTTGAATATTTAAGTTTAAAAAATGACCATCTAAAAGAAATTCCAAGTGGTATTACCAAAATAAAAACATTAAAATCAATTGATTTAAGTGGTAACGACTTTGATGTTCTTCCTAGTGATTTTGCTAATCTAGAATTCCTTGAAGAAATAAAACTAAATGATGAAACAAAGATGAATCTTCCTAAAACACTTGATGTTTTGGCAAAATTACCCATGTTGAAATCATTGTACCTAGAAAACGATCAGCTTAAAACCATCCCAAGTG
>NZ_MTCA01000021.1:0-26395 GCF_002150205.1 Flavobacterium sp. FPG59
AAACATAGAAATTAGGATCCAATACAATAGTTTCAATTTTTTTAGAGTTGATAAATTCAGACCATTCTGATTTTGGATTCAAGTTAACTTCCGCACCATTTAGAATGACTTTTACAGGCATATTAAAACCGGCAACTATATTTGTCCAACGGTAGTTTAAAGTGTTGTTATCCAAATAATATTCAAGTGAAGGTATTCTAGTATCTCTTAAATACTGATTAAAAACAATCGACAAATCAATTCCTGTTTGCTTGCATAAATAATCTTCAATTTGCTTGGTTGTCACCGTTTGGTGATAAAAAGTACTATTCAAACCTCTTAGTATTCCTCTCCATTTTTCATCGTTATTCACTAATTGACGTATAGTATGCAACATGTTTGCTCCTTTAGGATACATATCCCCTGAACCTTCATTGTTTACATCGTATTTACCAATTATAGGTTTATCATTTTCAATACTATTTCTAAGACCTCTAACATAAGTATATCCAGCTTCCTTGCCATAGTAATATTCTAAAAAAAGACTCTCAGAATAGTTTGTAAAACTTTCGTGAATCCACATATCAGCAATATCTTTGTAGGTGATATTATTGGCAAACCATTCGTGACCAGACTCGTGTATGATAATAAAATCAAACTTTAATCCCCAGCCAGTTCCGCTTAAATCCCTTCCACGGTATCCATTTTGATATCCATTTCCGTACGTAACACTACTTTGATGTTCCATTCCGAGGTACGGAGCTTCAACTAATTTATAACTATCTTCATAAAATGGATAAGGTCCAAACCAATGTTCAAACGCTTTTAACATTTTAGGAACGTCTTGAAATTGTTTTTTAGCTTTCGCCAAATTGTCTCTCAAAACATAATACGTACAATCTAAATTTCCTTTTTCACCTTTGAATTTTTCAGAAAAAGTAACATAATCCCCAATATTGATGTTTACACCATAATTATTTATAGGATTAGCTACAAACCAATTATAGGTTTTAGTTCCATCTTTCAGGGTTTTTACACTTTGCAAGCGCCCGTTAGAAACATTTGTTAAATTAGCAGGTACATTGACACTAATGAGCATATTGTCTACTTCATCATACATATGATCTTTATTTGGCCACCAAACACTTGCTCCCAATCCCTGACATGATGAGGCTATAAATGGATTGCCATTTTTATCTTTTTTCCAAGTAATTCCCCCATCCCAAGGCGGATTTACAGCAACTTTAGGTTTTCCGCCATAAAAAACAGTAAGTTCTTTAATGCTTCCTTTTACTTGAGGTTCTTGTAATGCAATAAAAAACGCATTACCTTCTCTTTTGAACTCCAAGTTTTTCCCATTTTGGGTAACCTTGTAGATGTTCATTGGGTTTTGCAAATCAATTTGCATGCTGTTGTATTCATGAACAACCTGATACTTTATGGTGTTTGAACCTGTGATCGTGCTGTCTTTAAGATTTACTTTAATATCAAGATGATACCTTTTTACATCCCACCAAGCTCTTTCCTTAGTAATACTCCCTCGAATGGTATCTTGTCTAGTAAATAAAGGTGTTTTTTGATCTAATAAACCTTGAGCATTGACCGAATTACAAAGTAAAAAGGATATTAAAATAGAACCAAAATATTTTTTCATAGTGCAATTATTTAGTACAAAAATAGAGTTTAGAATCAAAAACAAATAACTATTCCCTAATTTTTCTAAAAGGAAACAGAATAATTTTGTAATGTTTTATTTTCTTTGCCAAGAATTTCCATTATGACTTTATGATTTAGAAAATCAAATTTTAACAACCCAAAATTAATCTCTTTAACAACTTCGCCTTGTACATATGGATTTTCTTCACCAGAGAATGCAGTATAGGTGTGCGTTAAGCCGCTTGCAGTAAAATCAACAAGAGGATAAGACAAACCCGTTACATTTTTTGAGGAAAATGTCGAAATGTGCCTATCTCCAGATATTATAAAGGCTCCTTTTGCTTTTGAGGAAACCAGTAATTGTTCCAGTTTTTCGACCTCGTGCGGGAAATTCCCCCAAGTTTCAAAGCCATGCTTGTTGGATAAAAATTGAATACTACTCACAATAACATGGAACTGTGCATCTGAATTATATAGCTCTTTTGATAACCATTCCCACTGCTCTTGGCCAAGAATTGTTCCTTCGCCAAATTTATTAGGCATAAAACGCTTTTTTGAATTAGGATCTTTGGTTAACGTTGTTCGGAAATAACGGGTGTCTAATACGATAATTTTAATTTTATTCCCATGAACTTCAATTGTTTTTGAGCTAAAAACTCCCTCTCTACTGCGTTCTGGAGCATCTTTTGGAGTATCTAAAAAATCTAAAAACAATTGCTGACTTTCTTTTTTGTGTGGATATTCTTCTCCTGCATCATTAGCGCCATAGTCATGATCATCCCAAGTTCCAAGAATAATTTTGCCCTTGATGAATTTTAGATATTCTGGATCTTGTTTCTGAATAGTGTAATTGCTTTTAAGAATCGCCATGTCATTGGTATCTGAGTACACATTATCACCACCCCAAATCCAAATGGACGGATTGTTTTTATTTATGTCAGGCCAAAGTTCATTTTTAATTTTTTGATTATCACAAGAACCAAAAGCAATTGTATAGCTAGTATTTTCATTAGTTTTTAATGGCTGACTTGCTATTGAAGGAAGTTGCGAATTACAACTTAGCAATCCTAAAAAACTAAAAATACAAACAAATTTTTTCATAAAAAGAGGAATCTAACGAGTAACGTTATTCAATTAATGTGCACGAAGATATAAAAACATTTTTGACAGAAACTTACAAGTAATGTTGCGTAAATGTTATTTAACACAATTGTTAAAAAGGATAAACATATCGTTTTTCTATAACTTGTAATAGGTTACTAAAACATAAACTGCTTCAAAAAAATAACCCAATAGATCAAATTTTCTATTGGGTTACAATTTATTTTTTTGTCAGATTATTTCTGACGACTTTTCAATACATCTACTACATCATTCAATTTGAATCCTTTGGCTTGAAGCAAAATCAAATAATGAAATAATAAGTCGGCACTTTCACTTAAGAACAAATCATCATTATCATCTTTGGCTTCAATAACTACTTCTATTGCTTCTTCACCTACTTTTTGTGCAATTTTGTTGATTCCTAATTGAAATAATGAAGCAACATAACTCTTCTCCGAGTCAGCTTTTTCTCTTCTCGTTTCGATGGTTTTCTCTAATTGTGAAATAAACCCATAATCAGCTTTATTCACTGTTTGCCAACACGTATCAGCACCAGTGTGACATGTTGGGCCAACTGGTTTTGCTTGAATCAATAAAGTATCACCATCGCAGTCATTTTTTACATCAACTAAGTTTAAAAAGTTGCCACTCTCCTCGCCTTTTGTCCAAAGTCTTTGCTTAGAACGGCTAAAAAAAGTTACTTTTTGCGTGTCGATAGTTTTGCGATATGCTTCTTCGTTCATGTAACCCAACATCAAAACGGCTTTCGTCTCGCTGTCTTGTATAATAGCCGGAATTAATCCGTCTGTATTTTTTGAGAAATCTATGTTCATAATTTTAAGTCTAAAGTTTTAAAGTCGAATGTCTTAAAGTAAAAATATTAAATTCGTACTTCAATATTGTTATTTTTAAGAGCTTCTTTCAATGTTTTGATTTCAATTTCTTTAAAATGAAACACACTTGCTGCTAAGGCTGCATCGGCTTTTCCATCAATAAATGAATCTACAAAATGCTGAATGTTTCCCGCACCACCCGAAGCAATAATTGGGATATTAACTAGTTCCGAAAGTTTGGCCAAAGCCTCATTAGCAAAACCATTTTTAGTTCCGTCATTATCCATAGAGGTGAATAATATTTCACCTGCGCCACGTTGCTCGACTTCTTTTGCCCAATCAAATAAATTCAATTCGGTAGGTACTTTTCCACCTACTAAATGCACAATCCATTGTCCGTCAATTTGCTTAGCATCAATTGCTACCACAACACATTGGCTTCCAAATTTTTGTGCCAAATCATTGATCAACTGCGGATTTTTAACAGCGGATGAATTGATAGATACTTTATCGGCACCATTTTGCAATAAAACATCAACGTCCTTGACAGAGGAAATTCCGCCACCAACTGTAAACGGAATATTAATAGTTGCAGCTACTTTTCGAACCAAATCAATTAATGTTTTTCTTCTTTCTTCGGTTGCTGAAATGTCCAGAAAAACCAATTCATCAGCTCCTTCATCCGAATATATTTTGGCCAACTCAACCGGATCTCCAGCATCACGTAAGTCTACAAAATTGACACCTTTTACCGTTCTTCCGTTTTTTATGTCAAGACAAGGAATTATTCTTTTTGTTAACATTTTTTATAATTGTTACACAGAGATTCGCAAAGGTTTCGCAGAGATACACAAAATTCTTGGTGAATCTTTGCGTCTTCTTTGTGCTTCTTCGCGGAATAATCTATTTTGTTATATAATTTCCCAACTGTTTCAATGAAATTCTACCCTCGTAAATAGCTTTACCTATGATCGTTCCTTCGCAACCTAATTCCGCTAATCTTGGTAATTCATCAAAAGTAGAAATTCCACCAGAAGCGATTAATTTTAAACTGTTATTTTCATTCAAAATCTTTGCATACAAATCAAATGATGGTCCTTCTAGCATACCATCTTTGGCAATATCAGTACAAATTACGTACTGAATTCCTTTATTTTGATAGTCTTGAATAAACGGAATTAAATCTTCATTTGAATCTTCCAACCAGCCTGAAACAGCTACTTTTTCATTGTTAGCATCTGCTCCTAAAATAACTTTGTCTGCTCCATACTCCGCAATCCATTTTCCGAATAGTTCTCTATTTTTCACAGCAATACTGCCGCCAGTGATTTGATTGGCTCCACTTTCAAATGCAATTTTCAAATCGGAATCAGCTTTCAAACCACCTCCAAAATCAATTTTTAAACTGGTTTGTGTAGCAATTTGTTCCAATATTCTATAATTGACAATTTGGCTTGATTTTGCACCATCTAAATCCACCAAATGCAGATATTCAATTCCGTGCGCTTCAAATTCTTTAGCAACTTCAAGCGGGTTTTCGTTGTAAATAATTTTGGTATTGTAATCTCCTTTGGACAAACGGACACATTTCCCGTCGATGATGTCTATAGCTGGTATTATTCTCATGATAATTAGTCTTAAAGTTTGAAAGTCGAAAGTCAAAAAGACTCAACCTAAAGTTTTAAAAAATTTCCTAAAATTTGTTCGCCTACATCGCCGCTTTTTTCAGGATGAAATTGTGTTCCGTAAAAATTATTTTTCTTCAATGCTGAGGCATATTCTACTTCATAATTTGTGGTAGCAATGGCATCGGGGCAATTTGGCGCATAAAAACTATGTACCAAATACATGTACTCCTTTTCAGCAATTCCTTTGAACAAATCTGATTTCAAATTATAAATTTGATTCCACCCCATTTGTGGTACTTTTACTTTTGAAGTGAATTTGACCACATCTACATCAAAAATTTCCAAACCAGCAGTGTTTCCCTCTTCTGACTTGTTGCACATCAATTGCATCCCCAAACAAATCCCTAAAACAGGTTGTTTCAAAGTAGGGATCAATACATCTAGACCGCTATCTACAAGCATTTTCATTGCAGAACTTGCTTCACCAACACCGGGAAAAATAACTTTATCCGCCGCTTTTATTTCCTTCCAATCGTTACTAAGCACTGCTGTGAAACCCAAACGTTCTATAGCAAACATAATGCTTTGTATATTTCCGGCTCCGTAGTTTATAATTACTATTTTCATTTATTTAGTCTTAAAGTCGAAAGTCGAAAGTCCTAAAGTCATTTGCAAAATCCTTTTAAGAGACTTTTGACTTTAAGACTTTTGACTTTATGACTTATTAAAGCATACCCTTCGTACTAGGTAAAATCATTTTTTCTGTATCCCGTTTCACAGCTACTTTTATCGCTTTTGCAAAAGCTTTAAAGATCGCTTCAATTTTGTGGTGTTCATTAGTACCCTCAGCCTTGATGTTGATATTGGCTTTAGCACCATCTGAAAACGATTTAAAAAAGTGAAAGAACATTTCGGTTGGCATTTTACCTACCATTTCTCGTTTGAATTCGGTTTCCCAAACCAGCCAGTTTCTACCTCCAAAATCAATAGCCACTTGAGCTAAACAGTCGTCCATTGGCAAACAAAAACCATAACGCTCAATACCTAATTTATTACCTAATGCTTTTGCAAAAACTTCTCCAAGTGCAATAGCAGTATCTTCAATAGTGTGGTGTTCATCTACTTCTAGATCACCTTTCACTAAAATTTCTAAATCCATTTGACCGTGACGTGCAATTTGGTCCAGCATGTGATCAAAAAACGCAATTCCGGTTTCAATTTTACTCTTCCCAGTTCCATCAAGGTTCAAATTGATGAAAATATCAGTTTCATTCGTCTTTCTTGAAATGGTTGCTGAACGTTCTTCTAATTTTAAAAACTCATAAATCGTTTTCCAATCCGTGGTTTGAAGCGCTATAACCGAGTTTAATTCTTCTCTTTTTGAAGCTATTTCGTCACTTCCTAATGCTTCATCTGTGTTGATGAAAATCCCTTTTGCACCCAAATTTTTCGCTAATTCCACATCTGTAATTCGGTCTCCAATTACAAATGAGTTGGCCAAATCGTAGTCTGAACTATCAATATATTTAGTCAATAAACCCGTTGCAGGCTTACGTGTAGGAGCATTTTCATGTGGGAACGTTTTATCAATTAAAACTTCACTAAAAACAACACCTTCATTTTCAAAAGCTTTCATAACCAAGTTATGCACCGGCCAAAAATTCTCTTCGGGATGAGAAGCCGTTCCTAAACCATCTTGATTGGTAACCATAACCAATTCAAAATCCAACTCTTTTGCAATTTTTCCCAAATATTGAAATGCATTTGGGTAAAATTCTAATTTCTCAAAACTATCCAATTGGTAGTCATGAGGTTCCAAAACCATCGTTCCATCACGATCTATAAAAAGCACTTTTTTCATGGTATTCCTACTAATAAACGCATTGGCATGTGCGGTTGCGTTCTGTTATTTTAATTTAATAATTCAAGTTTTGGGCGTTACCCTCCAAAAAAAGTCGGGTCGGGCTATTCGTTCCCGCTTTTGTACTGCCCAGCTTCGCGGCACTACAAAGAGCTCCACTGCTATCCCTCACGCGGAAACAAAGGTCCTAACTAGTTTCCAATAGCTTTCAAAGCTACTATTAATTTTTTATTTTCTTCTTCAGTTCCTACTGTCAAACGCAATGTGTTTTCACAAAGTGCTTGTGTAGTTCTATTTCGAATTACAATTCCTTTTGCAATTAACTCAGCATATCTTTTGTTAGCATCATCCACTTTAACCAAAACAAAATTGGCTTCCGTAGGATGAATTTTTTCCACATAACTAACTTCTGATAAAGCTTCAATCAAAAGTTCTCTTTGTGATATAATTGACTCAATTTCAGTTGTAATAGCTTGCTGATCTTCAAGTCTTGCTACCGCTCGATTTTGCGACAGTTCGTTTACATTATAAGGAGGTTTAATACGGTTTAAAATTGTAGTAACCGCGCTAGAAGCATAACAAATTCCTAAACGAATTCCAGCCAATCCATAAGCTTTGGAGAGCGTTTGTGTAATAATCAAATTAGGATATTCATCTAATTCATTGATCCAACTTTCTTTTTTAGAAAAGTCAATATACGCTTCATCAATAATAACGAGTCCTTTGAAATTTTGCAGCAAATACGCTACTTTTTCATCCGAAAAGGAGTTTCCTGTTGGGTTATTTGGCGAACATAAAAAGATCATTTTGGTATTGGCGTCAACCGCTTCCATGATTTTTTCAATCTCTGGCTGAAAGTCATCCGAAAGTAAAACTTCTCTATTCTCAATGGCATTCAAATTAGATAAAACGCCGTACATGCCATAAGTTGGTGGCAAAGTAATCACGTTATCAGTATTTGGTTCACAAAATGCTCTGAAAAGTAAATCTAGAATTTCATCGCTTCCATTTCCTAATACAATTTGATTCGTTTGTACGCGACGTTGTTTTGCTAAAAGGCGTTTTACACGCATTTGTTGCGGATCTGGATATCTGTTTACGCCATTTTCAAACGGATTTTCATTGGCATCCAAAAAAATCATTTCGGCAGTATCAAAGTCTTCAAACTCATCACGAGCAGATGAATACGGTTTCATGTTTTTTACATTCTCCCGAACTAAATTATTGATATCGAACTTATTTTCCATTTTCAAGTGCTTTTAATCGTAATGTAACTGCGTTTTTGTGTGCTTGTAATCCTTCTGCTTCGGCCATAATTTCAATTGCCTTTCCGATGGCTTGAATTCCTTGTTCGTTTATTTTTTGAAAAGTCATCGTTTTCATAAAACTATCTAAGTTTACACCACTGTAATTCTTGGCATAACCATTCGTTGGCAAGGTATGATTGGTTCCCGAGGCATAATCACCAGCACTTTCAGGAGTATAGTTTCCTATAAAAACCGAACCCGCATTTAGGACATTATTGCTGTAAAAATCATCAAATTCAGAGCAAATAATAAAGTGTTCAGGACCGTATTCGTTAATTAAATCTAAAGCAATTGCATCAGTCTCAACATAAATTAATTTAGAATTGGTAATGGCTTTTTCAGCAATGGCTTTTCTTGGCAAAGCCTCTATTTGAGTAGCAACTTCATCAGCAACAGCATCAATTAATTTTTTTGATGTCGAAACTAAAATCACCTGACTATCGGCTCCGTGCTCTGCTTGCGATAATAAATCCGACGCTACGAAAGCAGGAACGGCAGTATCATCAGCCACAATCAATAATTCTGAAGGACCAGCAGGCATATCAATAGCAACGCCAAATTGTGTTGCCAATTGTTTCGCAACCGTTACAAATTGATTTCCTGGTCCAAAAATTTTATAGACTTTAGGAATACTTTCTGTACCAAAAGTTAAACCTGCAATAGCTTGAATTCCGCCCACTTTCATGATTTTAGTTACTCCACATAAATTGGCCGCAAATAAAATGGCAGGATTAATTTTACCTTCTTTATCCGGTGGTGAACATAAAACAATCTCATTACAACCCGCAATTTCAGCAGGAACGGAAAGCATCAAAACAGTCGAAAACAAGGGTGCTGTTCCGCCCGGAATGTACAAACCTACTTTTTGAATGGGTCTTTTTTCTTGCCAGCATGAAACTCCACTTACGGTCTCAACAGCCACACGCTCTGTTTTCTGAGCACGGTGAAAGGCTGTAATATTAGCCTTTGCCAAAGCAATTGCTTGTTTTAACTCTTGCGGTACTGCTGCAATAGCCTCCTGAATTTCAGCTTCAGAAACAGTCATTTTGTCTACTGCAACGCTATCAAAAAGCGAGGTATATTTGGCAACAGCCTCATCCCCTTTTTTCTGTACCTCTTTGAAAATTTCTTTTACAGTAGCTTCAATATCATCTACCGTTTTTGTAGGTCGTTCTAAAATACTAGACCACGTTTCTGGTTTTGGATTATATATTTTGTTCATTGTATTGTTTTTAACCGCAAAGTTCACAAAGGTATTCGCAAAGTTCGCAATGAATTTTTACTAAAATAAGTTATACTCTAAAGTTTTTACAAGACCATTTTTTCAATTGGGCATACCAAGATTCCTTCGGCTCCAGCCTCTTTCAACTGATCGATAACATCCCAAAAAGTGTCTTTATCAATTACCGAGTGTACACTGCTCCATCCCTCTTGTGCCAAAGGTAAAACGGTTAAGCTGCGTAATACAGGAAGAATTTTACCAACTGCCTCGATTTTATCATTAGGAACGTTCATCAAAATGTATTTTGACTTTCTAGCTCTTAAAACCGACTCGATTCTGAATTTCAACGTGTCTATAATTTTTTGAGATTCTAGACTTACTTTTGGCGAAACAGCCAACACCGCTTCACTCTTGAAAATAACTTCGACTTCTTTTAAATTATTTTTAAACAAGGTACTTCCGCTTGATACAATATCTACAATAGCATCAGCAAGCCCAATGTTTGGCGCAATTTCAACCGAACCTGAAATTTGGTGAATGTCAACCGTAACACCTTTTGAATTAAAGAAATCAAGTACCGTTTTGGGATACGATGTAGCAATGCGCATCCCGTCAAGATCTTTCACAGATGTGTATTGAAAAGATTTAGGTACAGCTACAGATACTTTGCATTTTGAAAAACCTAATTTTTGAATAACTTCAATATTTCCGCCTTTTTCAACCAATAAATTATCCCCTACAATGGCAATATCTACTACGCCATCCATTAAATATTGAGGAATATCTGAATTTCTTAAATAAAGAACTTCAAGAGGAAAATTAGAGGCTTCAGCTTTTAATTGGTCGATTCCGTTATCAATTGAGATACCAGCATCTTTTAGGATTTGAATGCTGTCTTCGTTTAAACGACCTGATTTCTGAATTGCAATTTTTAATGTACTCATTTTTTTGTTTTTTTAGAATGATAATGTTTGAGTACAGTGTGAGGTAATAAAAAACCCGTTTGATGTACTCAAACGGGTTTTTAAATATGATGATTTACATGCATACCATTAACACATCGCTTGAGAGCAATAATGAAAATGATGATGATGTAATTGTATTGTAAACATGTGTTTTATTTTTCTTTGCAAAGATAGATTCTTTTTTAATTAAAAAGCAATTAATACTTTAACTAAATATTACTTTTTTGTTAAAATATTATTTTTATTCCTTTTCGTCCTCATTGGAAGGAGTAACTTTCTCTGTCTTACTATCCACAGCAGCACTTTCAGTTCTAATTTCAGTATGACGAACTTCGCCTCCTGTTGTGCCCGTTTGTTGTGCAAAAAACACAGCGATGATTGCAACAACTGTAGCGATATAAGAAACTAGATTTGCTTTTGGCTTATTTTTCAAATTAGAATAAAGGCCAAATAATGATGTAATTGCCAGCGCATACAAAACAAGTGCAAGTTTTTCGGCCATTTCTTCGTGTTCGTGAATAATTGCTTTTCCTATTCCAGGAAAATCTTCCACCATTTCCTCTGCTCCTTCACCAGTAGACATGCTAAAAAAGCCAAAAACAGCTGCAACGACAAATAATACATAAGCGGTGTTTTGTACCGATTTATTTTTTAATACTATTCCAGCGATTAAAATCCCAAGTCCAAGGATTGTTCCAATAATAGGAAAATGGTTTACAACTAGGTGTAAGTGTGCATCATTCATAATTTTATAGTTTAAGTTAGTATTTATTAGTGATATTAAATTTTTCAGAATTTTATCCTGCTAAGGATACGCCAATTAAAGACCCAATTCCGTAGGTAACTGCTGCTGCTAACAAACCAAAAGCCACTTGTCTGAATCCCGAGAATAAAATGCTTTTTCCTGTCAATAAAGTGATGGCTGCTCCTATGCCAAAAAGCCCTACCACACTGCTTCCGACACTCAGTAAAATGGCATTTTTTCCGTCTAAAAACATAAACGGATATAATGGAATAATCGCTCCAATAGCAAAGAGCACAAACGATGCTATAGCTGCTTCCCAGGCTGATCCTCCTAATTCTTCTTTGTCAATTCCTAATTCCTCCGTGATGATGGCATCAATCGCTGTTTGCGGATTTTCAAAAGCTTTGTCAGCCAATTTTTGAGCTTCGACCGCATTCATTCCTTTGGCTTGATACAACAAAACCAATTCTTTTTTCTCTTCTTCGGGAGACGCTTCTAATTCTTCGGTTTCCAAATCAATTTGGCGTTGGTTTAATTCTCTAGAACTTTGTACCGAAAGCCATTCGCCTAGCGCCATTGAAATTGCTCCTGCCAAAAGTCCTGCAATTCCGGTTAACAATATCGTATCATTAGAAACGGCTGCTCCAGCAACTCCCATTACCAAACTCATATTAGAAACCAATCCATCATTAGAACCTAAAACTGCCGCTCGCAAGGCATTTCCTCCTACGGATTTATGCCTGCTTTCAAATTTAGACAGCAGCCCTCCAGAAACATTTAAGGCCGCATTATTATTTACAGCCTCGATAATATTTAAGTGATTGTGCTCAAAACCAGTTGGTTTTTCACCCGTTTTAATTTTGTTTCGAACCGAATTTTCGGCAAACTGTTTTTCTATTGAAGACAAGGAACTAATTATGGAACTGTATCCAAAAATTTTACCCAACTTCAGTTGAAATTTTGCTCTACCAGATGGCAAAGGCATGTTGAAATTCGGTTCTATTGTACGAACTTTATCTAACATGTGTTTTGCATGTCCTTTCTCGATTTCGCCTAAACTAAGTAAAACTCTCGAAAGATTTTCGTCAGACTGAATGGCAGCAATACTATCATACAAAAAGGCCGTATCAACCTCTGTTTGCAACTGATCTTTAAGTTTATTCAAGTCCATTATTTCCTTTTTTATTAATTAACCAAATCAAAAACTCCTTTTGTTAATAGTCTTGAAGAAGCAGATATTGTTGTGTTTGGCAGTATTTCGACAAACTTTTCAGACTTCGAACCAACAGTAACACTTACTTTCTGGAACGAATATCCATTTTTTTCATTCTTGACTAAAAGTACAAAATTTTTATTGTTTTCTGTCACCAATGCTTCAGCAGGAATCGCTAAACCTTTTTTAGAATCGATAATTATTTCAGATTCTACAAACATTCCTGTCAACAGCTTTTGTTTTATAGCATCGTCTAAATGTCCATGAATATTAATCGTTCTGTCATTTCCTTCAATTGATTTTCCTACCAAATGTACTTCAGCATTAAATACTTCTTTTGATGCTTCGGGAACTTTAAATTGTATTTTTTGTCCAATTTTCACATTCAAAATATCTTTTTCAAAAACGGCTAATTCTAAATGCAAGTGATCCGTATCTACAATTTCTAAAATCACATCCGAAGGCGCTACGTACATACCCACATTAGCATTCATGATTACGATATCGCCGGTTATTGGAGAAAAAATGGTGATTGTTGAAGTCAAAATTCCTTTTTCTACATTTTTAGGATTAATATTCAACAGCACCAATTTGGCTCTTAAACTTTGATGCATCGCTTTGGCTCTTTTATAGTCGCTTTCGGCTTTTAAGTAGTTTTTTTGCGAAGTGATTTTTTCATCGTACAAGGTTTTTTGGCGGTCATATTCGGATTTCAAGAAATTCAATTGCTCCGCTACTTCCATATACTCTTTTTGAATATCCAGAAATTCAGTGTTTTGCAAAGTCAATAAAGCTTGACCTTTTGTGACTCTATTTCCAACCAAAAGCGTTGTCGATTTCACATAACCTCCCATAAAAGTGTTCACTTTAGCTCGGTTTTGTGGCGGCACGTCAATTTTTCCAGATGCTTTTACAGTAACATCAAAATCTTGTTCTGTTGGACTCGCAATCTCCATTCCCGAGGTTTTGAATTGAGTGTCAGATACTGTAATTAAACCGTTATCTTTTGGATCTGATTCTTCCGTTTTCACTTCTTTGCAAGAAAATAAAAAAAGAGATAATGTGATTATATAGAGTGCGTTTTTCATTGGTAAAATATTAAAAATTGAGATATTGTAAATCTAATTGAGTTTGATTGAATTGCAAAAGAGTATCTAAGTAATCCACTTGAATTGTTGTGGCATTTTCTAGACTTTGGATGTATTGAAAGAAATCAATTTCACCATGTTTGTAGCTATTATTTCCCACCTTTATAATCTCATCCGATAATTTTTTACCGTATTGATTGTAGTAGTTTATTGCCTCCTGATGTTTTGCTAATTCATTCTTTTTTTGAGTGATATACTTCTCTATTTTTATGGATTCATTTTGCTTTTGTTGTTCCCAACTTTGCAATTCAAGCTGTGCTACTTTACTTTTTGCAACCTGTCCTGAGAATAAAATGGGTACAGCAACTCCAACTTGAAAACCATACAACGACTGCGATAATCCATTATTTCTACCTTGAAAATAATCTAGGTTAATATCCGGTAGCCAATGTTGTTTTTGCAACATAATCTGGCTTTTGTAATTAGATGTAATACTTTCTAAATAAGAAGTATATAGCGTTTTACTTGTTTCATCAATAGAAGATTCTAAGGGTGTAATTTTATTACTTTTTACCACAATAGTTTCATCGGATTGAAGTAAGGATTGCAACAGTTCGTATTGTGCTTTTTTGTCATTCTCAATTTGCGAAAGCTTGGTTCTTATTTGTCTGAACTTGGCTTGAGCCGTAATTTTTTCGAGATAATTTGTTTCTCCTAATTCAAAACGTCTGTCGCTTGCTTTAGAGAAATTTTGATACAAACTGTCCAAATACTGATAGAGTTTTTCTTGATGTTGCAAATAAACAATATGCTGATAGGATTTGGCTACAGCCAAAGAAAGTTTGTTTTTCTGAATTTCAAAACTAGCTTTTTCCTTTTCGTATTCAGAAGAAAGTACTTTTTTCTGCGCTCCGTAAACCGTTGGGAAAGCAAAACGTTGTTGCACACCAAAAACACGCAAGGGCAGTTCATTCAATGCCAAATTATTTTGATCGTAACTGTAGTAAATATTGGTTTTATCAAAGGTATTGGCCGTTTTAATATTAGTTTTAGCCTTATCTACTTGCAATTGAGCTGCTTTGATGCCTTTATTATATTGCATCGCTTTCGACATTAAACTGTCTAATTCTGGACTAGTATTTTGTGAAAAAGCAAATGAAGTACTTAACAATAACATAATGATAAAAGTAGCAGTTTGATTCTTTTTAAACTTTGCTTTTTTGAAAGACTGACCTTCAAAAACTTTGTATAAAATAGGCAATACAATCATGGTTAAAATAGTTGCCGTAAACAATCCACCAATAACAACCGTTGCCAAAGGTCGCTGTACTTCGGCCCCTGCTGAAGACGAAATTGCCATCGGTAAAAACCCTAGTGCGGCAGCAGCTGCAGTCAATAATACCGGACGCAATCTATCTGTAGTTCCTTTTAAAATTAATGCATCGATATCTTTCATTCCTTGATGTTTGAGTTCTTTAAAATGTTCGATTAGTACAATTCCGTTTAATACTGCAATCCCGAAAAGTGCAATAAAACCAACACCCGCCGAAATACTGAACGGCAAATCACGCAGCCATAAAAAAAGAACGCCACCTACTGCAGACAACGGAATTGCTGAATAGACCATTAACGCCTCTTTTACAGATCCAAAAGCAAAATACAAAAGGATAAAAATCAAAAATAAAGCGATAGGAACTGCAATCATCAATCTGGATTTGGCGCTTTGTAAATTCTCAAATTGCCCGCCGTATTTCACGTAATAACCTGCTGGTAATTTGATTTTGTTTTCAACAATTTGCTGAATGTCAGTAACTACACTCTGCAAATCTCGATTCCTAACGTTGATTCCCACTACAATTCTTCTATTCGTATTATCTCTAGAAATTTTCGCAGGACCTTCAGTATATTCGATCGAAGCCAACTCGCGCAAGGGAATTTGTTCGCCGTTTGGAGTTGGAACGTATAAATTACGTAAATTTTCAATATCTCGTCGGTTTGTTTGATCCAAACGCACAACCATATCAAAACGTTTTTCGCCTTCAAAAACAGTTCCAACGGTTTTTCCGGCAAAGCCAAGGGCAATCATTTCGTTCAAATCGGCAATACTCAACCCATAACGGGCAATTTTAGAACGATCATAAACGACGGACATTTGTGGTAAGCCCTCTGTTTTTTCGATGATAATATCCGAAGCACCTTCTACTTTTGCAATTGCATTTTTAATTTCCTCAGCCCTTTCAGCCAAAATAGTTAGGTCTTCGCCAAAAACTTTAACAGCAACATCAGAACGGGTGCCCGAAATTAATTCGTTGAAACGCATTTCTATCGGCTGCGTAAATTCGATTTCCATATTCGGAATTTGATTTTCTAAAGCTTCTTTTATTTTATCTGCCAATTCATCTTTGGTGGAAGCTGAAGTCCATTCTGATTTGGGTTTCAATTTTACAATAATATCACTTTCTTCCATAGACATTGGATCTGTAGGCACTTCGGCAGCTCCAATTCTGCTGACAACTTGTGTCACTTCCGGGAAGTTATTGAGGATTATTTTTTCTATTTTGGTCGTTATCGCTATTGTTTTTGTCAAAGATGTTCCTGTTTTTAAAACGGGCTGAATTACAAAATCCCCTTCGTCAAGCGTAGGAATAAATTCTCCTCCCATGGTTGCAAATAAGCCCGCAGCCAGCAATAATAAGCCAAGTGCACCATACAAAACTTTTTTGGTATTGACTATAGCCCAAGTAATTATAGGCGAATACCATGAATTTAACTTTTGAATTAACCTGCTTGATAAGGAGTTTGGATTTTCCTCTTTTGGTTTCAAAAACAATGAAGAAACGACAGGAACATAGGTAAAACAAAAAATCATGGCGCCTAACAAGGCAAAACTAAACGTCATTGCCATTGGTTTGAACATTTTACCTTCAATACCAGATAAGGATAAAATTGGAATAAAAACTATCAGAATAATCAATTGGCCAAAAATAGCCGAATTCATCATTTTGGAGGCACTTTTGTAAGTGATTTGGTCAATCTCTAGCTGGCGTTCTTCCTTACTAAGATTGACTAAATGAGATGATTTACTAGCAATTTGGAACGCAATAAATTCGACAATAATTACAGCACCATCGATGATAATTCCAAAATCTATTGCACCCAAACTCATTAAATTGGCATCGATACCAAATATATTCATGAAGGAAATAGCAAACAACAAACACAACGGAATTACAGAGGCCACAACCAAGCCTGAACGCCAATTTCCTAGCAATAGCACCACAACAAAAATTACGATTAAGCATCCTAGAATCAAGTTTTCGGCAACTGTAAAAGTCGTTTTCCCTACTAACTCGCTTCGTTCTAAAAATCCGTTGATGTAAACACCTTCGGGAAGTGATTTTTGGATTTCGGCAACTCTATTCTTCACATCATCAATCACTTGTTTAGAGTTTCCGCCTTTTAGCATCATGACTTGTCCCAAGACTTTTTCGCCTTCGCCATTGCCTGTGATGGCACCAAAACGATTGGCATGACCGTAACGAATTTGCGCTACATTCTTGATGTAAACGGGTAATCCGTTAGTATTTGTAACAACAATATTCCCAATATCTTCTAGTGAATTTACTTTTCCCTCGCCTCTGATAAAATAACTTTGATTCACTTTTTCAATATAGGCACCGCCTGCAATACTATTGTTTTTTTCCAAAGCGGTAAAAACATCAGCGGTAGTAATGTGCATCGCTTTTAAACTCGATGGACTAATTGCAATTTCATATTGTTTTAAAAATCCACCCCAAGTATTAATTTCCACAACACCTTTAATTCCAGATAACTGACGTTTTACTACCCAATCCTGAATGGTACGTAAATCTGTTACGGAATAATTGTTTTTAAATTCTGGTTTTACTTCTAATGTATATTGATAGATTTCTCCAAGTCCTGTAGTGATTGGGCCCATTTCTGGTGTCCCAAAACCTTGAGGGATTTTTTCGGAGGCCGTCTTGATTTTCTCTGCGATAAGTTGTCTTGGAAGATACGTTCCTAAATTCTCATCAAAAACAATGGTAACAACAGACAACCCAAATTTAGAAATCGATCGAATTTCCTTTACTCCAGGTAAATTAGCCATTTCAATTTCAACTGGATAGGTGATAAATTGTTCAATATCTTGCGTAGAAAGGTTACGAGAAGTTGTGATTACCTGAACTTGGTTATTAGTCACATCTGGAACTGCACCGATTGAAATTTGGAAAACAGAAAAGAGACCAAATCCAAAAATTCCGAGTGTGAATAATAAAACAATAAGTTTGTTTTTTAAACTGAAAGCAATTATTTTTTCAAGCATTTTAATCTTTTTTTATACCTCAAAAGTAAGGTTGAAAGATAACAATTTCCTTAAGAACTACTTAAGTTATGCTTCAAATAATCTTAAAAGAATAGTGGTTCCTTTGTTTTCTTGACTGCTAATTGCAATATCAATGTTGAGCAAAGTACATAATCTTTTTACAATAGAGAGCCCTAAACCTGTTCCTTTAATTTCGGGATGACTACTAGATTGAGATCTGTAAAATTGATTAAAAATTTTATCCACATCTTCAGCAGGAATTCCTATCCCGGTATCACTAATTTGGCATTCAATTATATTGTTAACTTCTTTTAAAACTAATGTCAAATTTCCGTTTTGATTCGAATATTTTAAAGCGTTCGATATTAAATTGTTAATTACAATCGAAAATAAATACCCATCTGTTTCTGTGTAATGTTCCGCCGAAAAATTGGTACTAACATTGATTTTCTTGCTTTGAATAATTGCTGAAAATCGAGAAATAGTATCTAAAAACAAGGCGTTTAAATATACTTTTTCTGTTTTTAATGTCTGTTTTTGATTTTCAAAACGAGCTAATAATAACAATTGATCTACTAAGTTATTTAAGCGGTTTACTTCGTTGACACAAAAGTTTATTTTCTCGGTATATTCAGCGTGTTCTCTCGGTTTTCTGATCAAAACTTCGAGTGTTCCTTTAATCACCGTTAAAGGAGTTCTAAGTTCATGCGATGCATCTGAAGTGAATTGTTTTTCTCGTTCTACAGCGGTTTCAATCCGGTCCAACAAATTATTTATTGTTTGCGATAAAACATACAATTCATCTTTTTGAAAAGGTAATACGATACGCGAAGTCAGGTTGTCTTTTGTAATATCGTTTGAAGTAGTAATAATGGAACTAATTGGCTTGATAAATCGACCAGCAATAAAACGAGCTAGAAAAAAAAGTACTAATAAAATTAGAGGATAAGTAATAATCAATACTTTGGAGATATTATCAAGAACCATCGTAGCGTCTTCAAGTGACATTGCTACAATCAAATAACCAATAATTTTAGATTTATTGTAAATAGGAACTTGCAATTGCCTGATGGTGCTATTTGCTAAAGTGGTGTCAAAAAGTACATTTGACACGTGGTGAGTATCAAAAGATAAAGTAGTATTTTTAAGATTTGGTGATTTTTCAATTAGATTACCATCTTGATCAATAAACTGAATAAAAACAGGATTCACATCAAGTGTGTTGTGTTCGCGTTCCTTCCACTCTTCTTTGTGAATTAAATGAAATGAATTACCAACGATTTCAATCTCGCTTAAATGCTTGTCTGCCTCGCTATCAATATCAGTATTAACATGATTGTATACACTAAATTTTACGATTGAATAGATAATACAAAACACCACAAAAATCAATAAAGCAGTGGTGACAATATAATTGAGAGCAATTCTATTTTTAAATGAAAGTTGTTGCATTTTTATTTAATCATTAGCGATATAGCCTACTCCACGAATAGTTTTTATATTGTCTTGTTCTAATTTTAAATTCAATTTTTTACGAATTGCATTCATAAAAACATCAATAACGCCCGTATCGTACTCAAAATGAATGTCCCAAACATCTTCAATAATTTGTGTTCTGGTGCAAACTTTACCTTTATTTTTAATTAAGTAAGTCAAAAGCTCAAATTCACGTTGTGTAAAGGCAACCTCCGTATCGTTTACTACTACCTTATGTTGAGCAATATCAATTGTTATGCTTCCCAATGTTAGCTTTGTAATCTCACCTTGATTCCTAAAATGGATCTTGATTCGTTCTAATAATTCGTCAAAACTAAAAGGTTTTTTGATATAATCATTGGCTCCTGCTTTCAAACCTTCAATGGTTTCTTGAACTGTATCTTTAGCAGTTAAAAAAATAATTGGTGTAGTATTATTTTTTAACCGAATGGCTTTGCACAACTCTAAACCTGTCATTTTGGGCAACATCCAATCTAATAAAATGAGGTCAAAATTTTCCTTTTGGATTTTCTCAAATGCAAGACTCCCATCAGCAGCACTGCTCACGGTATAGCCTTCCTCTTCTAATCCTTGTTTCAAAAACTGAATAATCCCAGCCTCATCCTCTACAATTAATAAGTGCATGTTTCTTTTTTTGTAAAATTAAGCTTTATTGCATTATAAATTTAAATGCAACAGTTGCAATATCAGCTGTAAGATTATCACTTCGTTTGTAATGATTGAATCTAAAATCAATATTTTTCAATCCAAATTTCCAAACTTTAGCAGCTGTGAAAATATCTGTATAATTCACTCCAAAACCATATTGATTGGCATCAAAAGTAGCTAAATCAGCGTCTGACGTATAAAATTTTTCAGTTGATAAATGGGTTTCGTAAGGCGCATAATACTTAGACTGCGTTTGCGTATAATACCTATACATGGGGAAAACAGTAAACTTATCCGTCAGTTTTACTGGAACTTCAATACTCGCGGTATGCGATTGTATGTCCCAATTATCTGAATAATAGCGGTAATAGGTTCGCAAAGCAACACGTTCATTTAGATAATAATTCAAGCGTGCTCCAATTGGAAGTTTAAAACGAGTGTCAGGCAATCGCTCTATATCATCGGCTAATTGATAGGCTCCTTTGTTGCTTTCATTGGTGTAATTAGCAATATATTGCGGCTGCCCTACATAAAAGTTCGCTTTATCAGCAAAATACATTCTGTGATACGGTGAGGATAAAAGTCCTTGTTGTTGTAAAACGTCAAAGAAAAATGAAACTTGTAATTTTTTTGTCAAAACCTGTGAAAATCCAAATGAAGCCGAAAATGAATTTCTATTAACTGCCGTAACTGGCTTAAAAGCACTCGGTAAATAAGCCGTAGATACTTGTCCGTTTTGATTCCAAATAGTTCTTCCATTAAAAATACCTTGGTTTAAAAAACCATTTCCATTACCATCAAAATCTGATAATTCTTTTGGGTAAATAGGTCTCCATTGGTCCAAATAGGCATTCACTTTTACGCTAAGCTCTGTGTTTTTTTCATTGAATAAACGTGCTACTCCACCACCTACACCTACAGAAGTGTAATCATACTCATTAGAAAATGACACATCTGTGTTCCAAATAAGATTTCGTGAATCACTGCTATGGCTGTAATTAGCTACGATAGATGTAAGTTGATCACTTTGTGACGCACCTGAGGAAGCTTGCCAAGGGGTGCCGTTTGTAGTATCGTACGGATTGATATTACTTGAGGAAGCTGACGAGTAAGCCGAAATACCAAGGTCAATAGTCAATACATCATCATCGTTTAATGGCATTGCCACTACAATATTTGAAGCTACATCAGTAAGTTTTTCAGAACCAAGCCCACCTGAAACAGCAGATCTTGAACCATCCTGGGCATAGTAACTTGCCAAAAAATCAACTTCGGTAGTTTCTAATACGCGTTTTTTAAACACAGGTTCCTTTGGAGTATCTTGTGCAAATGCAGTTGCTGTTACAATTAGCAAGAGTGCTATAATTTTTATCTTCATTTTAATTGAATTGCTATTAAAGTCAAATATTTGCAAGGTTAGTTGCAACCACAGCCACCACCTGATTTACCACCATTGGCTCCAGCTGAAGCTTCACGATATACTTGAAAAGAAGTTTCATAACGCTCTGCCGTTCTTGCTGATAGCTTCATATCAGGATCGTTAATTTTTTCTTTTTCATATTCCTTTACGGAGCTACAAGATTGCAAAACAAACAATCCTACTAGTATTAATCCTAATTTCTTTATCATCGCACTACTATTTAATTGATTGCATTTTTGGTATCTATTCCTTTTGATGAATGCACTTTACCCGTATCATCTACAATGATGCACTCTACTCCTTTTATTTGATTGACTAAATCCAAACCAACGTCTACTCCTAGCACAAAAATTCCTGTAGCTAAGGCATCTGCAATTTCTGTTTGCTTTGCAAATACAGACACACTTACAATTCCCGTGGCAGGATAACCCGTTCTTGGATCAATGATGTGTGAGTATCTTTTGCCATCAAAAACAACAAATTTTTCGTAACTCCCTGAAGTCTCCACCGCGCTATCGGTTAGTGGAAAAGTGGCGAAAATTTTATTTTTATTAACAGGATTTACAATTCCTACTGTCCAGGGTTTCCCGTCAGGTTGTTTTCCCCATGCATTAATATCCCCCGAAACATTTATGATTCCCGACAAACATCCTTTAGAAAACAATAAACTTTTAATTTTGTCGGCTATGTATCCTTGGCCTATTCCTCCTAACCCTAACTTCATTCCTTCGAATTTCAGAAAAATAGTCTGCTCTTTAGGGTCTAATATGATGTTTTGATAGCCAATTTTTTCTACTGATTTTTTAATGGCTTCTTCAGTAGGCATTACTTTCATTGACCCGTCAAACTTCCAGATTTTATCCATCGAAGCATACGAAATATCAAAAGCTCCATTGGTTAACTTCGAAATTTTTATAGCTCTTTCGACCAATTCAAAAACTTCTTTGTCCACTTTAACTGGCTTAATACCCGCATTTTTATTGACTTGAGAAATTTGAGTGGTGGGAATCCAATCTGAGATTAAATTCTCAATTCGCTTTGATTCAGCTATAGCCATATCTATATAAACGTTGGCGGCAATAATATCTTTTGCAACAGCAGTCACTTCAAATGGACTCCCTAACATAAACAACTTGCGTTTATGAATGATTTGTGACTGTGCAGAAAGACTAAAAATAACAGCAATTAAGAAGACTACCTTTTTCATTTTTGTTCGAAAGAATGAATCAATTGAATATACTCTTGAGGACTCATGTTTTTATAACCACTAATTCCCAATACTGATCCAGAGGGATTTAATAAAAGTACCAGCGGAAAATTCCCTGCTTTGTTATATTGCTCTGCTAACTTTTTATTGCTTTCGGTTAATTCTAATGGCAATAAATTCGCTTTCTTCTTTGGAAAATCAGCTTTGTAAATCACCCATTTTTGAGCAGATTCACTTTTAAACTCTTCCGATTGCCAAATGGTTTTGTCTAATTTTATGCAAGGAGCACACCAATCCGATCCTGAGAAAACTAAAAGTATGTTTTTGTTCTCGGCAGCAGCTTGAGCTTTGGCTTCTGTAAAAGATGTTTTCCAGCTTTGTGAAAAACCTATTGTTCCTATCATGAGGAATAAAAAAATAATGGATTTCTTCATTTGACCTTGAATTAAAATTCTCTGTAAAATTATTCATTTTATTGATTGCTTATTTCCACAATGGCCTTTCTTAAGTTAATATTAATTTAGCGAGCAACATTAAGCAAATCTTAAAATATCAATGTTTTAACTACCGTTACATTTACCAAAAAAAAAGAATTATGAAGTTTTTTAAGTTAACGGC
The DNA here is from genome assembly GCF_002150205.1 of Flavobacterium sp. FPG59. Taxonomy (NCBI): domain Bacteria; kingdom Pseudomonadati; phylum Bacteroidota; class Flavobacteriia; order Flavobacteriales; family Flavobacteriaceae; genus Flavobacterium; species Flavobacterium sp. FPG59. The sequence goes on from NZ_MTCA01000021.1 coordinate 23,337, forward strand.
GCCATTTAATTATTTACTGATGTTCTACCTGACAATTAGTTTGGTAATTCGGCTCGCACTTTATTTTCATCCCATAACACAGTCTTCGTTTACTGCTTCCGAGGCTTTCTCGATTTATATTTTAGGATTTCTTTCGGACGTTTTGATTTTTATTGTGATTAGCTCATTCTTATGGCTTTATTTAATATTCATTTCAAACGCCAAATATCATTCTCCTTACGGATATATAATCCTAGGACTTTTTGTAGCAGTGCTTTGCTACATAACTTTTGGCAATACTATTTTAAATGAATACGGAAGCGCGTTACCAAAAATTACAATTGGTTTTCTTTCAATAAAAACAATCCTTTTTGGCCTTTTACTTTTTCTACCAAAATATCGTAATGCTATTCGGTTTTGGTTGTTCTCTTTTGTTATTTTACTATATGTTCTGTTGATTTTACAAAATGGTATCAGTGAATATTTCTTTTGGAATGAATTTGGTGTTCGCTACAATTTTATTGCAGTCAATTATTTAATTTATACTAATGAAGTTATTGGAAACATAATGGAGTCTTATCCCGTAATTCCATTATTTTCGGCTTTGTTTGCATTAGCGGGATTCATTACGTACTTCATTGTCCAAAAATCAAAAAGCTATATAGAAAACATTCCCACTTTTACACAAAAAATTAAAATATCAGGAATCTATCTCTTCCTTTTTGTTGTCGCATTGCTTGCTTTACCTTATTTATCGACGAAAGAAAATTCGAGAAATGTCTTTGCTAATGAGCTACAAGCTAATGGTATTTATAAATTTTATTTTGCTTTCGTACACAGCGAATTGGATTACTTCAAATTTTATAAAACGATACCAACTCAAGAAGCATTTTCTCAGCTAAAACAACAAATTCCAAATATTACAGACAATTGCTCTTTACGAAACATTCAAAATGTAGCTGCTGAACAACATAAAAATGTTGTTTTAATCACGATTGAAAGTTACAGTGCCGAATTCATGAAAATGTATGGTAACGAAAATGGTATTACTCCCTTTTTAGATAGTTTGGCGACAAAAAGTTTAGTTTTCACCAATCTTTATGCAGCAGGAAATAGAACCGTGAGAGGCCTTGAAGCCGTAACCTTATGCTTTCCTCCTACTGCAGGTGAAAGTGTTGTGAAGCGCGAAGACAATAAAAATAAATTTTCAACAGGGAGCATTTTCAAGCAAAAGGGATATGCAGTTAAATTCATGTATGGAGGTGATGCTTTTTTTGATAATATGGAGGATTTTTTCACAGGCAATGGCTATGATATTGTAGATAAAAAAACATTTGAACCTAAGGAAATCACTTTTGCCAATATTTGGGGTGTTTGTGACGAAGATATGTATCACAAGGCTATTAAAATAATGAATCAAGAAGCAAAAACAGGGCAACCTTTTTTCAATCACATCATGACTGTTAGCAATCACAGGCCATTTACGTATCCGAATGGTAAAATTGACATTCCTGGCGATGCTAAATCTCGTGATGGCGGCGTGAAGTATACGGATTATGCTATGCGCAAATTTTTTGAAATGGCACAAAAACAGCCTTGGTTTAGCAACACCGTTTTTGTGATTGTAGCTGATCATTGTGCATCAAGTGCAGGAAAAACAGAATTACCGGTTGATAAATACCGTATTCCAGCTATGATTTACAGTCCTGGTTTTATTGCACCAGCTCAATACACTAATCTAATGTCACAAATAGATGTTATGCCTACGGTATTTGGACTTCTAAATTTTGATTACCAAAGTAAATTTTATGGACAAGACGTACTAAAAACAGACTATAAACCAAGAGCTTTGATTGCTACGTATCAAGATTTAGGATTAATTAAAGATAACGTACTAACCATTATTTCACCAAAACAGAGGGTTAAACAATTTGAGTTGCATTTAAAAACAGACCAAAAAGTGGATCCTATTTTTCAAATTTATTACGATCAAGTTCCCTTAAAAAACGAGAGAACCGATCTTGTTAAAGAAACCATTTCCTATTACCAATCGGCATCTGATATCCTAAAGAATAAAAAATATCAAAAAATAAATTAACAAAAAAAAGCGGGTGAAACATAAGTATCACCCGCTTCATTTTTAAATTAATACAGCTTATTCTTTATCGCTTGTTAAACCAAAAAGATTCCCTTTCAAGTACGTTTTCATGTCTTTTTTTAGCAATTTGCTATTTCTTTTAGTCAATTCTGGAGTATCTAGACCACTCAAATCAGGTTTTCCTGCATTTACCCAAGCCGTATACCAAAAACTAGCTGTAACAGTTATAGCTTTTCGCATTTGCTTTTCAACCATTCCGTTCATATCAGCATGCAATTGTTTTGCATATTCATCAGAATACATGGTACCTCCGTATTTATTTTTTACAATTTCACCAGCTGCATCAGTAACAAAAATTTTGTTTTCGGGTGTTGCTGTTCTTAATTTTTTATCAATCGCTAATAACGGCTCTACTAAACTGTGTGTATCAAAAATCAAATCCCAAGTTGCTTTCTCCACATTTTCTAAATACACACCTTGTGGAACGTTGAACTTATAATCCTTAGCAAACAACTCTGGCAAACGACTTTCCCACAAAGAATGAATTCCTTTTTGGTTTGTATTTTGACCGTCATGATTGTCAGAAGTATGCAATGGCATGTGACCATCTGCAATATAATGTCCTAAATCCCCAGCGATAAATAATATTTCGTTTTTCCTTTTATCCTTGAAAGCCTTTGTTAATTTAACCATCAAATCCTGAATATGCCAAGGTAAGATACCATTTTTGGTTAAAAACTTTTCGTCATATTTTGCTTTAGCTTCTTCCATTGTTTTAGGAAAAGTAGCTACATCACCGAAGTTTTCCATATCAAAATAATGACGTGGTGGTTCCATTTTATCATTCAAAACATTGCGTCTTAAATCTGGAACCGTTGATTCCTGAGTAATAAAATCAATATGATTATAAAAGAAAGTCTGTAGTGGTTTAGGCAATGCCATTACAGCTGCTCGGTTGATACGTTCATGACCAATTACGCCC
>NZ_MTCA01000357.1:0-1574 GCF_002150205.1 Flavobacterium sp. FPG59
CGTTAAGCCATTGTTAACAAATTATTTTCAACTGGATAAGTATTCAAGAAAGCTACTGTCTTTAAAATATCATAATGAAGAATCCTATCCTCAGTAATCAAAGGCACCACAGCGCGATATGACTCTATAAAATTTTCTATTAAAACACTTGACTTTAAAGGTTTTCGGTATTCAAGTGCTTGTGATGCATTGAGGAGTTCAATGGCTAAAATACGTTCTAAATTATCAACAACACGAAGTGCTTTTGTAGCTGCATTAGCTCCCATACTTACATGATCTTCTTGACCGTTACTGGAAACAATATTATCAACACTTGCTGGCGTAGCCAATTGCTTATTTTGACTTGCAATACTAGCTGCCGCATATTGTGGGATCATAAGACCTGAGTTAAGACCCGGATTATCAACCAAAAATGCCGGCAATCCCCTACTGCCTGATATTAATTGATAGGTTCTACGCTCAGAGATACTACCTAATTCTGAAAGGGCAATTGCCATAAAATCAAGTGCCATGGCAAGAGGCTGTCCATGAAAATTCCCTCCTGAAATTATTTGATCCTCATCGATAAATATATTAGGATTATCGGTTACCGAATTAATCTCAGTAGTGAAAATTTTTTTTACATATTCAAAAACATCTTTTGAAGCTCCATGAACTTGTGGAATACATCTAAACGAGTAGGGATCTTGTACATGAATTTTGGGCTGTTTTATAATTTCACTACCTGACAGAAAATGAACCATGTTCTTTGCTGTAATGATCTGCCCTTTATGAGGTCTAACAAAATGAATGAGCTCATTAAAAGGCTCTATTCTTCCATCAAAACCCTCTAGAGATACAGCACTTATGAAATCCGCAAAAAAAGATAAAGTATTGGATTTAAGCAAAGCATAAACTCCATAAGCGCTCATAAATTGAGTCCCATTCAACAATGCTAATCCTTCTTTTGATTTCAATACAATAGGTTCCCAGTCAAATTCTTTTAAAACCACTGCAGCTTCAACCTTTTGATCTTTGTAGTAAACCTCACCTTGACCAATGATTGGTAAAGATAAATGCGCCAATGGTGCTAAGTCACCACTAGCTCCAAGAGAGCCTTGCGTATAAATTACGGGTAAAATATTATTGTTGTAAAAAGATAGTAATCTTTCAACTGTTTCTAGTTGAATACCGGAGTTCCCATAACTTAGAGATTGTATTTTTAATAACAACATTAGCTTAACAATCTCTTTTGGAACTTCATCTCCTGTTCCACAAGCATGAGATTGCACTAAGTTTTCTTGAAGTTTAGACAAATTTTCATTAGAAATTTTCACATTGCATAATGAACCAAACCCCGTATTTATACCATAAATAGGCTCAATTTGAGACACCATTTTTTTGTCTAAATACGTTCTACAATTTTGTATATTAATTTTTGCCTCATCTGACAGGGCTAAAAATTTATTCTCTTTGATAATTTTATCTATAGTTTCAAGCGTAAGCATCTCATTGCTAATGTAATGTGTATTATCCATCAGTATCTTATTTGAAAAGTAAATTTGATCAATTCTTTATTAGTACACAACATAAAT
>NZ_MTCA01000120.1:0-8879 GCF_002150205.1 Flavobacterium sp. FPG59
CTTTAATACTTATATTTTTTCCGTTCTGAAACGCTACAATATAAGCAGTTGTATAACCTTTTAATTGAACCTTTTTTAAATCTTCTTTGGCTGCAGCATACGTATTTGCTTCTCCATAAAAATAAGTAAACAAAGATCCAGAGCTAGATTGAACTGAAACGTCTTTCAAACCTTTAAAGTTCTGAGGCTTTAAATCCAACTTTTTATTACCCGATGCAAATTGCACTTTAAAAACAACATTAGTTTTAGATTGTTTAGAATTTATATCTGACAAAGGTGCCTTAACTGTTACTTTTTTATCTATAGAGGAGTATTTCGTTTTTGAAACTTCTTTCAATTCATCATTGTCATTTGAAGAACTTGTATCAAAGTATTCTTTTTTGTAAGCTATTATAGCAGATGCAATTGCTTGTGCCATGTTTTTTTGTCCTTCCGCAGAGTTGAGATAAGTCCCTTCGCTTTTATTGCTTAAAAAACCAAGCTCAATTAAAACACTTGGCATGTACGCTGCATCTAACACCCACAAAGGAGTTTGTTTGATACCTCGAGATTTTCGATTGAGTTTGTGTATAAAATTACCCTCTATTTTTGATGCCAATCGAATACTCCGATCTAAGTAATCTTCTTGTAAAATTTTCAAACCTATTAAAGTCTCTGGATTTTTAGGATCAAATCCTTTATAGCTTCTTTTATAATCTTTCTCTAATAAAATAACAGAATTCTCTTGTTTGGCTATTTCAAGATTTCCTTTGCTTCGGGTCAAACCCATTACAAATGTCTCTGTCCCATAAGGCACAGGATTTTTTACTGAATTACAATGAATGGAAATAAACAAATCTGCATGCAGACTATTTGCTTTGTGTGGTCGGTCTTTAAGTTCAATAAACACATCCGATTTCCTGGTATGAATCACCTTAATATCTGGATCTTCATTCAAATGTTTTTCGAGTTGCAAAGTTGTTTTTAGTGCAATTTCTTTTTCTATAAATCCATGGTAAGAATTTCCAGGGTCTTTACCTCCATGACCAGCATCAAGAATAACAATAAATTTATCTTTTGATTGAGAAAAAACAGCTATGCTTGCCATTAGAAAAAAAACGACACATTTTGTTTTTATTTTTAAAACACTATGCAAAATATTGAGGTGTAAAATTAGTTTTTATGAACTGTAGCGTATTGTTTAAGCGCATCTTGAATACTTACTTTTTCACCATTTTTATATGCAATTAAAAAAGCAGAGCTAAAACCTTTTTCTTTGGCCATTTTAAGATCTCTTTTTGCAATTTCATAATCTGTAGTATTACCATACAAGTATTTAAAATATTTGTTTTCGGTTACAACAGCAATATCATCAAGACCTTTAAATTTTTTAGAGTTGGTGTCTAGATTAGTTAAACTCGCTAATAATTGTACTTTAAAAACTAAACCAGCATTTACATTTACAGATGGCAACACTGCTTGAGAGTCTACTCTTGGTTCTTGAACCGGCACACTAGGTGTTTGCAGGTTTTCATTTACTGGCTTTTCTATTTTATCTTGAGGCAAAGCTTCTTGAATAATTTCTATTTCATTGGTACCAAAATATTCTGCTTTGTAGCTAATAATTGCATCTGAAATAGCTTTTGCAATTTGGTTTTGCCCCTCTTCAGAGTTTAAAATATTACCTTCGATAGTATTAGATATAAAACCCATTTCAATTAACACACGAGGCATATAGGCTTTATGCAACACCATAAAAGGTGCTTGCTTTACCCCTTCTCCACGTATTTTTTTTCCTAAACTTTCAAATGCGTCTTGCACTTTACTTGCAAGTGAGATGCTGTTATCCAGATACTCTTCCTGCATTAGGGTCATTCCTATCATGGTCTCTGGTGAATTAGGATCAAAACCCTCATATTTTTGTTTATAATCCTTTTCTAAGGTTATTACAGAGTTCTCTTTTTTTGCAGCCTCTAGGTTTGATGATACCTTACTTAAACCCATTACGTAGGTTTCTGTACCATCAGCAAGGGTGTTTTTATTAGCATTACAGTGTATTGAAACAAAAATATTTGCGTTAACCCTATTTGCAATATTAGCTCTTTCAATCAAATCAATAAAAACATCTGTTTTACGTGTATAATTGACCTCTATATTTGGAGTAGCTTCTAAAATCTTACCTACTTTTAAAACAACGGCTAAGGCTATATTTTTTTCTATCCTACCTTCATACACTGCCCCAAAATCATGTGCACCATGACCCGCATCTAGCGTGACCTTAAAATTACTTGATTGACTAAAGACTATTACAGAATTTAGCAACAAAATAAAAGATACCAATAATTTACTATTACTTGAAAAAGACATGTTGTGATACGTTAATTTAATTAAAAGACTACAGTTATTAATTTATTTATTTGACTATTTTTGACCAAAAATAATCTGTAAGTTTGGCTCATCAAAAAACAGGCCATCATTTTACAAAAATAGCATTTAAACCTTTGCATACAAACTTATTTAATATCGTTTTAATTTCTATTATCTTATCCTTAGGTTCTAGTACAACCTACGCTCAAGATATCATTAAAAAAAAGCCTAATGTTAAAGCTCAAAATAAAATTGAGACAACTGTCAAGAAAACTTCTTCAACAGAAAATACTACTACTGAAACGATAAAAAAAACAGACACGATTAAGGTAGACACCATAAAAAACAAAAAAGTATTTTTGAACGGAAAGGTTCGCTACAAAGCTAGTAAGTATGTTAAGATTGATCAAAAGAAAAAATTAATCACATTACATGATCAAGCGGAGTTGTATTATGAAGATGTAGAACTCAAATCTGGTGTTATTGTTCTTGATTACGAAAAAAATGAAGTCTATGCAGGACGATTAAAAGACTCTTCAGGTGCTTACGTTCAATACCCCAATTTTAAACAAGGAAACAATGTAGTTGAACCCGATTCGATTCGTTTTAATTTTAAGTCAAAAAAAGCGCTGATTTGGAATTCAAGATCAGACCAAGGCGAGTTCAAAATCAAAGCTGCTATAACTAAAAAAGAAAATGATTCAGTTTATTTTTTAAAAGGTGCTCGTTTTACAACCTCAAAAGATGTTGATAATCCTGAATATTATTTCCAAACCAATAAAGTAAAATTTATTCCCGGAAAAAAAGTAGTTACAGGACTGACTAATATGGTCATTGCAAATGTACCCACTCCCATTGCACTTCCGTTTGCATTTTTTCCTATGAGTAAAGAAACTAGTATTTCTGGGTTAATATTACCGAGTTACAACGACTCTAACAACCGTGGTTTTTCTTTACAAAACTTAGGGTATTATTTTGCCTTGAGCGATCATTATGATTTAACCGTTTTAGGAGATTATTACACAAATGGTAGTTACGGAATGCGTTTTGAATCTACTTACGCCAAAAGATACAATTACCGTGGTAACATCAATGTGCGTTTTGAAAATTTAATCAATAGTGAAAGAGGATATCCTGACTATTCAAAACAGAATATTTACAACATCCAATGGTCTCACTCAAAGGATACAAAATCAAGTCCAAACTCTACTTTTTCTGCCTCTGTGAATTTAGGAAGTAGTAGGTATTTCCAGCAATCCATTAATCAAGTTAATATAGGATCAAACCTTAATAATACACTAAGTTCTTCTATATCGTATTCCAAAACATTTACTTCAGTGCCACAAGTGCGTATGTCATTGACCGCTACACATTCTCAAAACACTCAAACAGAGGAAATCAACATGACTTTACCTACACTACAATTAAGTGTTGACAGAATGTATCCTTTTGTGGGTAAAGACGGTGTGAGAAAAGGATTTTTTAAGAACATCAATCTACAATATAACCTAAACGGTAGAAATAGTATTGTTACTAATGACTCTTTGTTTTTTAAACCCGAGATGTTTCGTGATGCTAAAATAGGTTTTCAACATAGTATTCCATTGAGTACCAATTTTAAATTATTTAAATATTTTAGCGCTTCAACATCATTAAATTACGAAGAAGTTTGGTACACAAAAACCATCAACAAAAGCTTTGATGTAGAACAAAACCGAGTAATAGATAGAACCGTTAATGGTTTTGACGCTTTTAGAACTTATTCTCTCTCGTCAAGTGTAGGAACAACAATATATGGAACTTTTAATTTTGGTGAAAACAAAAAAATAAAATCAATCCGTCACGTAATGAGGCCTTCTATATCTTATGGCTACACACCTAGTTTTGAAAAATATTATGACACCTATGCTGCAGATGGCTCAGGAAACATGAGACAATATACCCGTTTCGAAAACGGAATTTATGGATCACCCGGATTAACAAATTCTAACATTATAGGCTTTGACCTTAGTAACACATTAGAAGCAAAAGTAACAGACAGAGACAGTACTAAAGTGGAGGCAAAAAAAATAATGCTTTTAAACAACCTCAACTTTTCTACTTCATACAACATGAATGCTGATGGAAAAACAACACTTGCATTTGCTCCCGTGAGAGTAAGTGGAGGAACAGCATTATTAGATAATAAAATGAATGTTAACTTTGGTGCTACACTTGACCCTTATGCTATAGACAATTCTGGTAACCGAATCAATGTTTATAATATTGATAACGGCGGAAGCCTTTTTAGAATGACAAGTTCTAATATGACCTTAAATTACGCTATTTCAAGTCAAGGTAAAGACAAAACAAAGAAAGATAAAAACTCGCTCAGTCAACGAAATGGTGGTCGAGATGATGATTTGTTTGGTACCAATGTAGATCTTGGAGACAGCCGAAGAAGTTTATTTAATGAAGACGATGAAGAAGGCGAAGAAGAAGAGTCAGAATTTTTTAATTCAAAGCTACCTTGGGACATGACATTTGCCTACTCATTAACCTATGGAAATAACAACCGCGAAAATAAAATCATAGGAAACTCCATCATGATATCTGCCAATGCTGACATCACACCCAAATGGAAAGCCGGAGTCTCAACAGGATATGACTTTGTTCAAAAAGGAGTTACGTTTACTCAATTGCGTTTTGAACGTGATTTATTAAGCTGGCGAATGGATTTTAATTGGTCTCCTTTTGGAACTAATGCAAACTGGGGTTTCTTTATTGGTATAAAATCTGGCGTTCTAAGTGATATCAAATGGGATAAACGTAGTGCTATCAACAGGTAATTTTAAAAGTAAAACAAGACAAAATCATATGAAAAAAATAATTTTTACCGAAAATGCTCCCGCACCCATAGGGCCTTACAATCAAGCTGTACTTAAAGGAAATACACTTTACACATCTGGACAAATTGCTTTACATCCTAGTACGGGAGAGCTAATAACTACAACTATTGAAGCCGAAACAGAACAAGTTATGCAAAACATGAAAGCAGTTCTAGAAGCAGCTGGAATGACCTTTGATCATGTTGTAAAAACAACCATTTTCATTATGGACATGAATGATTTTGCTAAAATAAATACTGTGTATGGTTCATATTTTGACGAAAAATCAGCGCCTGCTCGTGAAACTGTCCAGGTAGCTTGTTTACCAAAAAATGTTAATGTAGAAATTTCAATGATTGCCATATTGTAATATCAATTTACTGTGTTTAAAACTGTAAATTGAATATAAAAAAAGTCCTTACTAATTCTTATAAAAGCATCGCTTTGCAAGAATTAGTAAGGATTTTTATTTATTTAATGTAGCTCTATTTATTTAAATTGTGATAAGCGATTAAGCCATCAATGGGTCTTCTTAAAACATTACCCAATTGTAGTTCATATTTATCAAAAGTTTCCTGTAATTCTTCTTTTAAGTAAAAAGCAATAGAACCTACAAAATGAACTTTTACTTCTTTACAGTTGTCAAATTGTTTAATATAATTTTTAACAAAAGATTTCATTCCCTTAAAAATTATTTTCCTGCAAAACTCCGTCTCTTTATGCTGAATTAAAAACTTTGCAAAAGTAGCCAAATACGCATTAGGATTAGGCTCCTTATACAACTTGCTTTTAATAGCATCTGGATCTAAGTCATACTCTTTTTCAAATTCAACAGCCAATTCTTTTGGCATTTTGTTAAAGTAATACTTTCTAATTAATTCTTTCCCAAAAACATTTCCACTGCAATCATCCATAGCAATATAACCTAGAGATTGAACTTTTTGATGCAACTCTTTACCATCAAAATAACTACAATTTGAGCCTGTTCCTAGTATAGACACTATTGCTTTTTCTCCTTTTGGAGTAGTAGCATATACAGCTGCATAGGTATCTTCTTTAACATCAATGATTGCATTAACAAAATAGTTTTGAAAAACTTGAGAAAGTGCAATTTTCATCCTGTCAGTACCACAACCTGCACCATAAAAGAATAAATGAGTAGCATTCTTTTTATTGTGTAAAATATCAAAACGATCGTTCAATCTTTCAATAATTTCATCTGGTTCCAGCACTTCAGGGTTTAACCCAAGTGTTTGTGTTGTAAATAAAATTTTACCATTGTCATCTATCGCAATCCAATCGGCTTTAGTAGATCCGCTATCAACTATTAGTCTCATTTTTTTTTAGTTTATTGGTGTGTGTTGCCGTTTAATAAAAAGTCATAGTCTTTTAATTTCTATACCAAAGCAACAAAAAATAAAATCCCGTTACAGCATGATAACGGGATTTGTAAATATATAAAGAATTATTTTAACCCAGCAATATGCACAGATAAATCAATTAACTTACTAGAATAACCATATTCATTGTCATACCAAGAAACTATTTTGAAAAAAGTGGAATTCAATCCAATTCCAGCAGTGGCATCTACAATTGAAGTTCTTTTATCAGAAATAAAATCTTGAGATACTACAGCGTCTTCAGTATAGCCTAATATTCCTTTCATAGTGGTCTCAGAAGCATTTTTTAAAACTGTCATAATCTCTTCGTAAGAAGTTTCTTTAGCAACTTTCACTGTTAAATCTACAGCAGAAACGTCAACAGTAGGAACTCGAAAAGCCATACCAGTTAATTTTCCATTCAATTCAGGGATAACTTTTCCTACTGCTTTTGCAGCGCCCGTAGAAGATGGAATAATGTTAACACTTGCAGCACGTCCGCCTCTCCAGTCTTTTTTTGATGGACCATCTGCTGTCATTTGAGTTGAAGTGGTAGCATGAACAGTTGTCATTAACGCCTCTACAATTCCGAAATTATCATGAATTACTTTAGCTAATGGTGCTAAGCAATTGGTAGTACAAGATGCATTAGAAACTACTAAATCTGATGCTTTTGCAGTTTCATGATTTACTCCCATTACAAACATTGGTGCATCTGCAGATGGAGCAGAAATAATAACTTTTTTAGCACCTCCTTTAATATGCTCACTAGCAGTTTCTATAGTTGTAAAAATACCTGTGCATTCAGCAACTACATCAACATCAACCTCATTCCATTTCAAATCAGCTGGATTTCTCTCGGCACTGATGCGGATATTTTTTCCGTTTACGTATAATTTTCCTTCTTTTACTTCAACAGTTCCGTCAAAACGACCGTGAACTGAATCATATTTTAATAAATAAGCTAAGTGATCTACATCTAATAAATCGTTTATTGCTACTACCTCTACATTATCTCTATTAAAAGTTTCTCTAAAAACGATTCTTCCAATTCTACCAAATCCGTTAATTCCTAATTTTACTTTTGACATTTTAATTTAATTTTTTTGTTTATTTTTCTTTTCTACCTAAAGTCTAATTTCCTCACAATAAACTTTAATTAACTATGTCGACATGATGTCTGATACTCTTAATAATTCTCTATCAATCATGGATTCTCCTTTAATAGCTTGCTCTAAAGGCGTCAATGTTACTTGATCATTTTGCAACCCTACCATATAACTCGATTTGCCTTCTAGCAACGATTCAACAGCTTTCACACCTAACCTACTTGCTAGAACTCTATCAAAACAAGAAGGGGATCCTCCACGCTGCATATGACCTAAAACAGATACACGAACATCATATTCTGGTAAATTAGCCTCTACGTAATCCTTAAGCTCAAATACATTTTTACCAATTTTATCACCTTCAGCAATAACAACTATACTTGATGATTTTCCAGAAGCCTTACTTTTTTGTAACGATTCGAGTAATCTATCTAGTCCCAAATCTTCTTCAGGAATCAATATCTCTTCTGCTCCAGCACCTATACCAGCATTTAAAGCAATATGCCCCGCATCTCTACCCATCACCTCAACAAAAAACAAGCGGTTGTGTGAACTTGCTGTATCTCTTATTTTATCAATAACATCTACAACTGTATTAAGCGCTGTATCATAACCTAAAGTATGGCTGGTACCGAATATGTCATTATCAATAGTTCCTGGAATCCCCATTACAGGAAAATTAAATTCTGAATTAAACAGTAATCCTCCCGTAAAAGTTCCATCGCCTCCTATTACAACCAGTGCATCTATACCTGCTTTTGTTAAATTTTCATGTGCCTTTTTTCTACCTTCTGGAGTTTTAAATTCTAGGGAACGTGCAGATTTTAATATGGTCCCTCCTTTATTGACAATATTGTTTACACTACGAGGTCCCATATCTTTAAAGTCGCCTTCAATCATACCTTGGTACCCTCTATAAATCCCGATACATTCTATGTTATGGTAAGCGCAAGTTCTAACTACAGATCGAATTGCTGCATTCATTCCTGGGGAGTCTCCACCAGAGGTAAGAACACCTACTTTTTTAATTGTTTTTGGCATTTTCATAATATTAAAGTGTAAAACTAACAAACATTAACCACTTATAAGACAGTGTTTTTTATTAATTAAAAGACTGTCTTAAATTCAAACGTTTTCGTTGATAAGTTTTTTTAGAACACAATTAAATTACGCTATTA
>NZ_MTCA01000161.1:0-6937 GCF_002150205.1 Flavobacterium sp. FPG59
CTATAAAACAATCAACTTTACTTTTACCCTACTTAAATTAAAAACAAATACTTTTGCAACGCACCAATAGGAAATTTAGATGCCAAATACAAACCAATCAAATACTTGCGACGAAATAATCTTTTCCTCATTTTTCAAAAGTCATATAAAAGCACTTCGGAATTTTCTTATTTACAAATTTGGCAATCAAGAACAAGCAGAAGATGTAGCACAAGAAGCGTTTGTCAAACTCTGGCAAAACTGTGATGCAGTGCCGATTGAAAAGGCAAAGTCCTATATTTATACGATAGCAAACAATAGCAGTTTAAATGAAATTGCACATCAAAAAGTGGTGTTGCGATATGAAAAAAACTTTACAGGTTTAGATAAAACAAATGAAAGCCCAGAATATCTTTTGGAGGAAAAACAATTTCAAGCAAAACTGTTGAAAGCCATTGAAAATTTAAACGAAAAACAACGTGTGGCCTTTTTGATGCATCGTATTGATGGAAAAAAATATAGCGAAATTGCATTGGATTTGAATATAAGTGTAAAGGCAGTAGAAAAGCGCATTCATTTGGCTTTAGTAAGCTTACGCAAAGAAATTGATTTGTAAAAGTAGGGTAAATAGAGTTTTAGTTGTTTAAACATATAATAAAAGTACAATGAAAGAAAATCACTTACTAGCGAAATGGCTCAACAATGATTTGTCAAAGGATGAATTAGTGGCATTTGAAGCAAGTCCCGATTTTGAAAAATACCAAAAAATTAAGAACTATACCGCACATTTAGAAGTAGAGGATTGGGATGAAAATCCGATGCTAGCGAATATTCTAAAGCAGAAAAAAACGGTTACAAAAGTAGTTCCTTTATACAAAAAATGGTTCTTTCAAGCAGCGGCAATCCTTGTTTTGGCTCTTGGAATTACTTTCGCAATCCAAAATTTTGTACCACAAACGCAAACGGCAAACTTTGGTGAAAAAACCACTTTTTTATTACCGGATAATTCCGAAGTGGTACTGAATGCGGGTTCTGAAATACACTTTAAAAAATGGAATTGGGACAGCAACAGACATCTTGAACTAAACGGAGAAGCTTATTTCAAAGTAGCCAAAGGAAAACGTTTTGAAGTGCAGACCAACCTAGGGAAAGTATCAGTTTTAGGGACGCAATTCAACGTAAAAGCTAGAAAAAATAGGTTTGATGTTGTCTGTTACGAAGGACGTGTAAAAGTAAATTATGGAAATACTCAAGTGCTGTTAACGCACGGACAAAGCGTTATTTTTGAAAATGGTAAACAAATAAATCGAGGAACAATTTCATCGAAGCCAGAATGGATGGACAATCAAATCGCTTTTTATAAGGAAAATATCAAATCCTTGCTAGACGAAGTTCGTAGACAGTACAATATCACGATAGAAGTAAACGCAAAAGATACCACGTCTTTATTTACAGGAAAATTGCCAACTAAAAATCTAGATGTTGCTTTGCAAATAATAAGTACAACTTATAATTTAGAGATGAAAAAAGTCTCAGAGAATACAATAATTTTTGACGAAAAATAAATGTTGCACCCCAAATCATTTCATTTTTCCTTTTTTTTCTTTTTCCTTGTCCTGCATCTTTTGGCTCAAGAGAAAGAAAAAAGTATGCCTTTTAAAAAAATTATAATTGAGATCGAACAACAGCATAAGGTTAGCTTTAATTACACCGAAGACAATATCACGGGACTGCAACTACACCCTCCTAAAAGATCACTCTCATTAGATCAAAAACTACAATATCTTGAAAGAAAGACCAATTTGTCTTTTGAAAATATAGGAAATCAATTCATTAATATTTACAAAAAAGACAAGGAAGCTAATATAATTTGTGGCTACGTTTTTTCGGCAGACAAAAAACCTATCGAGAACGCAAATATCAATTTAAACGATAAAATCCAGCTTACAACGGATGCTAATGGTTATTTTGAAGGTGAAAAATCTGAGAAAAACATACTCTGGATTAGTCATATCGGATACATAACCAAAAGAATTGTTGCTACTAATTCAGCTCCCAAAAAGTGTTTGGAAATTCTACTATCTCCTGATATCACAGAACTAGAAGAGATTAAAACCAATGCTATTTTGGCTTCGGGAATCTCAAAAAGCAAGGACGGTTCATTTGAAATTAAACCCAAGAAATTTGGTATTTTGCCAGGACTTATCGAGCCAGATGCTTTGCAAACAATGCAGCAAATTGCAGGTGTAAATAGTATCGATGAAAGTGTGTCAAGCATTAATGTACGCGGGGGTACTCACGACCAAAATTTGTTTTTGTGGAATGGAATACGAATGTTTCAAACGGGGCATTTTTTTGGTTTAATATCGGTTTTTAATCCTAATTTAGCTCATACTATTGCTATCTATAAAAACGGAAGTTCTGCTTTTTACGGAGAGAGTGTCTCTAGTGTAGTAAATATTTCTTCTACTCCAGAAACTGCAGAAAAAAATACTTTTAGCGCAGGAATCAACATGATTAATGCTGATATTTATGCTAAGTACAATCTTTCGAAAAAGAGTTATATCGAAATCGCTGCCCGTAAATCGATTACTGATTTTATAGAAACTCCTACCTTTAAAGAATACTTCAATAAAATATTTCAAAATACGACAATCTCTGATTTCTCCAAAAATCAAAATGTCAATTATCAAGGTGATAAAAAATTTGGGTTTTATGATGGAACGCTAAAATATGCTCAAAAAATAGGAAACAAAGACCAAATAGTTCTGGATGTAATAACCATAAAAGACAATTTGAAAGTTTTTCAAAGTGCTGTTGCAACTGACATAAGCAAATCAGAAGACAATGTTTTACGGCAGCAAAATTATGGCGGAAATTTGTCTTGGAAAAGAGAGTGGAATAGTTTTAATACCACTAAAATTAATTTTTTTAACTCTTCCTATGAACTTTTGGCCAACCAAAAATCTACTTTTGGGAACCAAATCGTTATTCAAGAAAATACTGTGGAAAACAATGGAATAAATTTAGAAAATAACCATACCATTAACACTAAATTTAGTTTTAATAATGGCTATCAGTTTAACGAAATAGGAGTTACGAATTTGGAACAGGTAACTAATCCAGATTTTTATCGTAAAACGAAAGAAGTATTGAGATCTCATACTTTAATTTTAGAAGGAAAATACAATGATACCATTTCCAAAATAATTGGTAAGATAGGAACACGAATTAATTATATCGAAAAATTTAAGAAATATATCGTAGAACCTCGATTGCAGTTGAATTACGGCATTAGCAAAAGTTTGAATATAGAACTATTAGGTGAGCTCAAAAGTCAGAATTCGCAACAGATTATTTATCTGCAAAAAGATTATTTTGGAATCGAAAAAAGACGTTGGGTTTTATCTGACAACACCACAATTCCTATTCAAAGAAGCAAACAAGTATCGTTGAATTTATTTTATAAAAAGGGAGATTGGATCTTGGATATAGAAAATTTTTATAAAAAAGTCACTGGAATTACGACGTCCAGCCAAGGTTTTCAGAATCAACTAGAGTTTATTCAAACTAATGGGAACTATGAAATTTTGGGGACAGAAATTCTGATTCAAAAAAAGATGAATCATTTTCTGACCTGGTTAAGTTATACGTACAATGACAATAACTATGATTTTTCTAATTACGAACACCCTATTTTTCCTAACAACTTTGAGTTGATGCATACTTTTTCGTGGGCAGGAATATATGAGAAAAACAATTTCAAAATAGCTCTTGGTACAAAATGGACTTCTGGCAAACCTAAAACATCTCCAGCCAGCTCTCAAATCGATCCTTCTAACCCCGTGATCAATTATAATAAACCCAACAATACCAATGTAAACGTTTTTTCACAAGTTAATCTTTCCGCTACTTACAAGTGGGTAACTGCAAATGGAGTCCAATATAAATTAGGAATATCTATCTTAAACATCTTGAACAGAAAAAATAAGATTAACGAGTACTATAGAATTAGTTCTTTATCAAACGCTATAGAGGAAGTAGCAACTTTTTCACTTCAAAAAACGCCAAACATAAGCTTCAGAATTTCATTGTAAAGCACTCTTTACAAGGTTCTTACAAATAACCTTGTCCTTCTTTTTATTTTTTTTCTAAAAATAGCAATTATTTAGGTAGGGTAACCTAGACCCTAGCTGTTTTACTATTGAATCATATCCAATTAAAAATATGAAAAGAAAAAAAACAGCAACTATAATTGTAACGCTACTCCTACTAGCATCAGCAGGTATCTATTTTTATTACGGTTTTCTATTTAAAGAAGCACGCAATATAGAATCCGAAAAACCAACAGTAAGTACATCTGCGACAAATCTGATGAATGAGTATAATTCAAATCAAGAAAAGTCAGATTCACTGTATTTAAATAAAACTATTGAGGTAACTGGAAAAGTAACTAAAGAAACGGATTCTGTAGTGGTTCTCGATAGCATTGTTTTTTGCCTTTTCATTAAAAAGAAAAGAAACAAACTATTAAATAGTCGACTATCCGTTAAAGGCAAATGCATTGGTTACGACGAGCTATTTCAAGAAGTTAAACTAGACCAATGTATCATTAATAAACAAAACAACTAATCCATTTTATGAAGAATTTTTTAATCTCTACCTGTCTTTTTTTGACTACTCTAGCCTATTCACAGGATGATTTGCTTAACAGTCTTGATACGAATCAAACAGCTGAGAACTACAGTACCGCTACTTTTAAAGCACTGCAACTGGTAACCTTACAGACTACAAAAATGCCTGCCAAAAAAGAATTTTATTTTGTGGTATCTCATCGTTTTGGCTCTGTTGAAGATGGTTTGGATAGTTTTTTTGGTCTAGATAATGCCACAACAAAACTTGGAGGTATTTATGGAATTACCGATTGGCTATCAGTTAATCTTTCTCGACATACGCTAAACAAAATGTATGAAACGGGAATAAAGTACCGAATGGCAAGACAAGGGGATAGTTTTCCTCTAGACATTGTGGGATATTCCGTGGCAGACATTAATACGTTTTTAGAAAAAAAACAATTTCCTGGCTTAGAATTTAAGCACCGCTTAGCTTATGTTCAACAGGTATTGATATCAAGAAAAGTCAATGAAAACTTGTCATTAGAATTGATTCCTTCATTTGTGCACAAAAATCTTTACAATCCCGACATAGAAAGAGACAATCAGTTTTCTTTTGGAGGAGGTGGACGCTATAAAATCACCAAAAGATTATCAGTCAATCTAGAATACATGCACAATTTTGACAAGCCTAAATTTTATACAAACCCATTATCAGTGGGACTTGATGTAGAAACAGGAGGACATGTTTTTCAACTCATATTTACCAATTCACAAGCCATGAGCGAGAGTGCGTATCTTACCAATGCATCTGGCGAATGGGGTAAAGGAAATTTCTTTTTCGGATTTAACTTATACAGAGTATTCTAATTAACCATAAAACAATAAATTCTATGAAAAAAACAATCGCACTTACAATTTTACTTGCTGGATTATGGAGCTGTAGTTCTGACACTACTGACACTATTGAACCAATAGCAAATCCTGCACCAAATCCTACGCCAAATCCTACACCTCCAACAGCATCAACATTTACTTATAATGGAAATGCAAAGACTATTGTAGACAACAATTGTGTACGCTGCCATTCAAGTGGAGGTTCTGCTTCATTTAGACCTTTAACAACATTTGCACAAGTAAAAGCAGCTGTTGAAAACGCAAATTTATTAGGCCGTATACAATTACAAAACGGACAATCAGGAATTATGCCACAAGCCGGAAGAATGTCTCAAGCGAATATTGACATAATTCTTAAGTGGAATACAGATGGACTTAGAGAGAATTAATGATGAAATAAACGTAACCGTAGATTAATTAGAGTTGGAAATCATCAAAACCAAGATAAAATGAAAAACGATGAACCAAACACGTACAAAACTAAGCGGATTGCATAAATTAAATAAAACCAATACAGCTAACAGATGAAAAAATCCTTTATCAACTCCTTTTTACTCTTATTGATTATTCTAGTAAATACCAATGGATTTGCTCAAAAACTGATAACAAAAACAGGAAATATAAAATTTCAGGCTTCTATGCCTTCCTTTGAAGAAGTTGCGGCTGAGAATAAAAGTGTATCTGCAGTTTTAGAACAATCAACGGGTGATTTCGCAGCTTTAGTTCTCATAAAAGGCTTTCGTTTTAAAGTGGCTTTAATGGAAGAACATTTCAATGAAAACTATATGGAATCCGAAAAATTTTCGAAAGCAACGTTGAAAGGAAAAATTGAAGATTTTGATGTTTCAAAAATAACAACTACCCCTAAAAATTTCACTCTAAAAGGAGATTTAACTATTCACGGTAAAACTAAAACTGTATCAGTAATCATAAAAGTTGCAAAAGTTGCAAACGGAGTTAATGCTACTGGCTCATTTGAAGTAAAACCAGAGGATTTTAATATTGACATTCCTAGTATAGTGAGTAAAAAAATTGCCGATAAAGTAAAAATTGCATACAATTTCACATTAACTAAATAATTCATATTGCATTCATACTCTATAAGTAGCTAAACAAAACGCTTATTTTTTTGTGAAATAGCAGTCTTCAGGAGGTCAGTTTACAATTAGACTGACCTCCTTTTTAATAATCCCTAACTGAATTTAAATGATTTGTATAAATTATGTTGTTACTGGACAGGATGTAAATGATGATATGGAAATGGAAAGCACCGCATACATTTCATACACACTACGTTTATTGTATCGTTTTTTGTTTGATAATGGATTTTCAAAAGAGAAGCTCAACGCTAAGCATCTGGGTCTTCAAGTAGAGAATCATGAATTAGTTTGTTATAAAAATTTGATGTTTACTGAGTCTTTTTTTATCAAAATAGAAAATTATTATAT
>NZ_MTCA01000114.1:0-9255 GCF_002150205.1 Flavobacterium sp. FPG59
GATAAAACTAAAGTCACACTAAAGGAAAGAAACTTGGAAAAACAAATAATTATTCTTGAAGGCAATTTTTGGTCTCTAAATAATTTTATTGAAATAATATAAAACAAAAAAATATGCAATTAGGGAAAGTACAAAGTGTAGATACAGGCAATATTACTGTTCTTGTTGAATCAGAAGAATTATTAAATAGTGTACAAGTCAATCAAATCATACAAATTCGTTCAACTAAAACGGGGGAGAAAATCATAGGATTAATTTCTAAAATTCTTAGGAAAGCTTTATCAGTCAAAATTGATGAAAACGATGATGGTGATTTAGTAATTGAAAATGTAATTAAAGTAAATTTAGTTGGAACATTTATTGAAACACATGGTACTGCAAAGAATTTGTTTAAAAGAACATTGAATACAGTTCCCAGTATTAATGCTGATTGTTTTTTGTTAATAGGAGCTGAATTAACCGAATTTATGAAAACTATTTCTTCAAGTAGTGAGAATCCCTTGAAGGTTGGAACTTATACAATTGCTGAGGAATCGGATGTAAATCTTGATGGGAATAAATTCTTTCAAAGACATGCAGTGATAGTTGGAGGTACTGGTTCAGGTAAATCATGGACAGTGGCGAATGTTCTAGAAAGTGCATCAAAATTAAAATCAGTAAATTGTATTGTTCTTGATTTACATGGAGAATACACACCTTTAAGTGGATTAGACAATGTTTCTCTTTTAAAAATTGCAGGTCCATCTGATGATTGTACAAATCCAGACAATATTTTTCTCCCTTATTGGCTTTTATCGTATGAAGAAATAGAATCTTTATTATTAGATAGAAGCGATAGTAATGCTCCAAACCAGTCAAGAGCACTTTTTGATTTGATAATAAAATTAAAAAAGGAAAAATTAGAAACTGAGGATAAGCAAGATGTCTTAAGTAATTTTACAGTAGAAAGTCCAATACCATTTTCAATATCTCAACTTCTCCAAGAATTAGATGATGAAGATCAAAAAATGATTGAAGGAGCTAGATCCGGAACAGAAAAACAAGGCCCTCTATTTGGTAAGTTAACTAGATTTGTTCAGAGATTAAGTAGTAAAAAAGAAGATAAACGATTAAATTTTTTATTTAATGAAGATCCAATTCTTCTAGAATATGACTGGTTTACTGTTTTAGTAAAAAAATTACTTGATTTTGGAAAAGGGAGTGGTATCAAAATTATTGATTTTTCTGAAGTACCATCTGATATTTTACCTTTAATTACAGGTTTATTAGCAAGATTAGTTTTTTCTATACAACAATGGACAGATGAAGATAACAGGCATCCAATATCAATTTTTTGCGATGAAGCACATTTATATTTACCTGCTAATACAAAAGGTTCAATAGAAGAAAAAGGATTACAAAGTTTCGAAAGAATAAGTAAGGAAGGTAGAAAATATGGTGTTTCTTTAGTTGTAATTAGTCAACGTCCCTCAGACGTTAGTAAAACTATTTTGAGTCAATGCGGTAATTTCATCGCCATGCGTTTAACAAATCCAGATGATCAGAATGTAATTAAACGTTTGTTTCCTGATAATCTGGGTGATTTTGCAAATCTATTACCAATCCTAGATATAGGAGAAGCTTTAATTGTTGGCGATGCTTCATTGTTACCTAGTAGAGTTCAAATTGACAAACCAACTATTAAACCTAAAAGTGCAACAGTTGATTTTTGGGATGAATGGTCAAAAGATAAAACTAGTTTTGATTTAGAATTATCTGTTGAGGCTTTGAGAAGACAAAGTAAAAATTAAAATATATTTGAACCTAATAAGAGTTTTAACTTGAAACGCATTATTTTTCAAAAATGGATAATTCAAAAACTAATAAAATATGTTTATGGTGTTTAGAAACTGAACCGAATGTAACTTTTAAAAAGAAAGCTCATACCATTCCGAAATCATTAGGAGGTCAGAATTTCAATAAGAATGTGTGTGATAGTTGTAATTATCATTTTGGAAATAAAGACACACACAATGGTAAATATTCAATTGAAGTTGCTTTAAAAGAAACATTTAACATATCGCGTAAAATGTTTTTGCTTTCTGGGGTGCAAAAAAGAAAAGTTGGTGAATTTAAATCCCAATTTTTTGAAATAAAAGAGAGAAACGGAAAGCAACGTTTGAGTATTAGACCTTCGTTTATGTTTGCTTCTCAATCTGAACTTTGTAGAGCTTTTAAAAGAGGCTTGTATAAAATGTATTTTGAGGAGCTCAACAGACAAAATGATAAAGGTTACGAATTAGATTATAATATTATAAGACAGTTTGCAAGATTCAATGATGGTGATTTACCAATTTATTATTTTAAGAGACGTGTTGGTATAATGATGCTTTTAAAAAGAGAACCCGAAACACCAATTTTGTATTTTGACAGAATGACTTATTTGTATTCAAATGAAAAATTTGCAGAGATTGAGTTTTTAGGACACGTTTTTGGTTTTCCAATTTCTAATTTTACTCGGGAGGATTTTGATAATTATATTCAATCCTCCCTTGAGTTAAAAAAAGACCATTTTATTGAAGCCGTAAATATTAAAAAGCTTACTGATGTTGATATTAGTTTGAGTATTATGAATGATTCAAGAAATAAAGTATAAAAAATGAGCGAATCTCAAAACATAGAATGGAAACGAAGTTGGCATGACGACTATCTGAAATGGATATGCGGTTTTGCTAATGCAGTGGGTGGTACTATCTATATTGGCAAGGATGATGATGGTGTGTTAACACATTTGGAGAATCACAAAGCCCTGATGGAGTCCCTTCCCAATAAAATTCGTGAAAATTTAGGGATCATCTGTGATGTCAATCTGCATGACGAAGCGGGAAAAAAATATATCGAAATCAGAGTCAATCCGTACTCGGTTCCCGTGTCGCTCCGAGGACGTTACTATTACCGTTCCGGCAGTTCCAAAATGGAAATGACCGGAAACACCCTAAACGAGTTTTTACTAAAAAAAGCTGGTAAAACTTGGGATGATGTCATAGAGGAAGGTGCCAGTTTGGATGACATCGATGACAACAGTATCAAGACATTCGTTAAAGATGCCTTAAAAAGCGGACGTATGCCCAATGATATAGGTGAACTTTCTACCGTTGAACTTTTGGAGAAAATTCGTTTGCTCGATCACGGCAAACTCAAAAGAGCTGCCATTATCCTGTTTGGTAAAGACCCGAATCGTTTTTATCCCAACATCAAAGTAAAAATTGGCCGTTTTGGCGTCAACGATGCCGACCTCCGTTTTCAGGAAGTTGAAGAAGGCAATATCATTGAATTGCTGAAAACAGTTCCCAATCAGTTAAACTACAAGTTTTTTACCAAACCCATCGATTTCGAAGGCTTACTGCGTATCGAAAAAGACGAATACCCCGTGCCAGCCGTACGAGAGATGCTTTTGAACGCTTTGGTACACCGTTCCTATATGGGTTCGATGATTCAAATGCGTGTATATGATGACAAATTGAATATATGGAACGAAGGTTTACTGCCTGAAGGAATGGACTTCGAAAGCCTAAAACACCACCATATTTCACGCCCTAGAAATCCGCTGATAGCTGACGTTTGTTTCAAAGCGGGTTATATTGATTCTTGGGGGCGTGGTACTTTAAAGATTTATGAAGCCTGTAAAGAGATGGGCTTGCCGGAACCGGAAATTATTTCGATGGATGGTGGTATACTGGTTACTGTTTATAAAGATCCAAATATTCAAGCCACCCAGCAAGTCGGTAGCACATTGGAAGATTCAACAAAGTCTATTGAACAAATCCAAAAGGAATTTGGGTTGTTATCAGACCGAATTACTCTTGGTAAAGAAACGAATATTGATTTTTTACGAGCTAATTACGGGGTGTTTTCGGAAGAAGTTCGGAAGAAGTTCGGACGAAATTCGGACGAAATTCGGACGAAATTCGGAGAAAAGTCAATTTACACCGTCTTTCTAATATTACTCAATAATAGCATAAGCGCAAATGAAATTGGCAAGCTTTTGGGAGTAACACAAAGAAGCATCGAAAAATACATCGGAACACTAAAAAAAGATTCTATTATTGAACGTGTAGGTCCTGATAAAGGAGGACATTGGAAAATAATACCGAAAAAATGAAATTCACCGAAGGGCAATTAGAAAAGGCATTTATATCACTACTGCAAGAAGAAAAAATGACGCATCTTGCAGGCGGGGAGGTACGTAAAACAGAATTCAACGGTTTAGCAGAACCGCCAACTGTTTATGGCCATGCAGTAAGTGAAAAAGTCTTGATTATAGAAGACCTGAAAAAATATTTGGGCAGCCAATACAGATCAGAAAATATCACCGAAAACGAAATCGATTCCATCATAAGGGATTTAGATCGTTTGCCTGCTTCTGATTTATATGAAACCAACAAAACCATTATGAAAATGGTAAGTGATGGTTTCCTATTGAAACGTGAAGACCGTAACCAAAAGGATATCTATATTCAGTTGATAGATTATTCCGAGGAGGATAACAACATCTATAGCATTGTCAATCAATTGGCAATTAAAGGGTACGAAATGCGTATCCCCGATTTAATTCTGTACATCAACGGATTGCCTCTGGTGGTTTTTGAATTCAAAACTGCCATTCAGGAAAATACAACAATCCATGATGCTTACGTACAGTTAACTACAAGATACAAAAGAGACATTCCTGAACTCTTCAAATACAATGCGTTTTGTGTGATTAGTGATGGAGTGAATACCAAAGCGGGTTCTTTCTTTGCGCCTTATGAATTTTTTTACGCCTGGCGTAAAATTGAAGGTATGGTTAATGAAGTCGATGGTATCGATGCCATGTTTACACTCATCCAGGGTATGTTCAACCGAAATAGGTTAAGAAATATTATTCAAAATTTCATTTATCTCCCCGACAGTTCCAAGAAAAATGAAAAAATAGTTTGCCGTTATCCTCAATACTATGCCGCTATTAAGCTTTTTGAAAATATAAAAATACATCAGCGTCCTGAAGGTGATGGAAAAGGCGGTACTTACTTTGGTACCACTGGTTGTGGTAAAAGTTACACTATGCTGTACTTGAGTCGTTTACTAATGAGAAGCACTTATTTTGGAAGTCCAACTATTGTGTTGATAACTGACAGAACTGATTTGGATGACCAATTATCGGGACAATTTACCAATGCCAAAGGATTTATCGGTGATGAAATGATTGTAAGTGTAGAAAGCAGAAGTCAACTAAGGGAACTATTGCAAGGCAGAAACAGCGGAGGGGTATTCTTGACGACCATTCATAAGTTTACAGAAGATACCCGATTATTGACCGATCGCAATAATGTAATCTGTATATCCGACGAAGCACACCGCAGTCAGACTAATCTGGATCAGAAAATAAAAGTGACCGAGAATGGGGTCACTAAAACCTTCGGCTTTGCTAAATATTTACACGATTCCCTACCTAATGCCACTTATGTAGGTTTCACAGGAACTCCCATTGATGCTACTATTGATGTATTTGGTGACATAGTAGATACTTATACGATGAAGGAATCTGTAATTGATGAAATTACGGTGCGTATTGTTTATGAAGGCCGTGCGGCCAAAGTCCTGCTCAATAACGGGAAACTTCAGGAAATTGAAGAATATTATAACCGTTGTGCCGAAGAAGGCAGTAACGAGCATCAGGTGGAGGAAAGTAAAAAAGCCATGGCACAAATGAATGCCATTATTGGTGATCCTACACGATTGAAAACCGTAGCCGAAGATTTTGTAAAACATTATGAAAACAGAATTGCTGAAGGGGCGACGGTAAAAGGAAAAGCAATGTTTGTTTGCAGCAGCCGTCCAATCGCTTACGAATTATACAAAAACATTTTGGAACTCCGTCCGGAATGGGGAGAAGTAAAAATTACAGAAGATGGCATAGTACTTTCCGAAAAAGAACAAAAGGAAATCAAACCAATGGAACGTGTCAAAATGGTCATGACCAGAGGCAAAGACGATCCGGAAATATTATACAATCTGTTAGGAACCAAAGAAGACCGTAAGGAGTTAGACCGTCAGTTTAAAAATGAAAAATCCAATTTTAAAATCGCTATCGTGGTCGATATGTGGTTAACCGGTTTTGATGTCCCTTTCCTGGACACTATGTATATTGACAAACCAATACAAAGGCACAATCTTATCCAAACCATTTCAAGGGTTAACCGAAAATTTGAAGGAAAAGAAAAAGGCTTGGTAGTGGATTATATCGGAATCAAAAAACAAATGAACCTTGCTTTGGCACAGTACAGCAGTGCTGATGCTCAAAATATTGAAGACATTGAACAATCCATAGTAGTCGTTAAAGACCAATTGGATTTATTGGCGAAACTGTTCCATAAATTCGATAAATCAAACTATTTCAAGGGTTCACCCGTAGATCAATTACGAACCTTAAATCAGGCAGCAGAGTTTGTGCAACTTACCCAAGAGCTGGAAAAAAGGTTCATGTATATTGTAAAAAGATTAAAATCGGCTTACGATATATGTTCCGGTAGTGGTGTATTCGATGAAGCGGAAAGAGACGAAATTCATTTCTATTTAGCCGTTCGCTCCATAGTGTTCAAACTCACCAAAGGAGTGGCACTGGATACTGCGCAAATGAACAACAAAGTGCGGCAGATGCTGCAGGAAGCCATTGAGAGTAATGGCGTGGAAGAAATTTTTAAACTGGGAGATGCCAATCAAACGGAGATAGATATTTTCTCGGAAGATTATATGGCCAAGATTGATAAAATCAAACTTCCCAATACCAAAATCAAGCTTCTACAAAAACTATTGGCTAAAGCCATTGACGATGTAAAGAAAATTAATAAGATAACCGGAATTGACTTTTCTAAGCGCTTGCAATTCATCGTTGATAAATATAACGAAAGAAAAGAAAGTGATGTATTGCGAAGTGAAGTATTGGAAGATTTCACAGATGAAATCATAGACTTGTATTATGCTTTGAAAAAAGAAAAGGAATCTTTTAAAGACCTCGGAATTGACTTTGAGGAAAAAGCTTTTTATGACATCCTAAAAGCCCTGGCTGTTAAGTATGATTTCGTATATCCCGAGGATAAATTAATCCTTTTAGCAAAAAAAGTAAAAGAAGTTGTTGATGACAAAGCAAAATATACGGACTGGAGTAAACGGGATGATATCAAAGCGGAATTAAAAGTAGGTTTAATTATACTTTTAGCTGAAAACGGTTACCCCCCTGTAGATAGAGACGAGGTTTATAAAGAAATTTTTGAACAGGCGGAGAACTTTAAGAAATATCAAAACAATTAAAAATGGCAGACCAAGCTAAATTTCAAAAAATGCTGGAAGTATTACTGCTATTGGATTGCCAATATGGTAGAACCATTGCAGAACTGTCTGATCGATTTGAAATATCACATCGAACGGTTTATCGGTATCTTGATACTTTCAAACACGTTGGTTTTGTCATTGAAAATAATAATGGCTATTTTAAGATTGATAAAGAAAATACTACTGTTCAGGAAATTAGTGATTTGTTGCATTTTTCTGAAGAAGAGGCCTTTATTTTGAGTAAAGCGATCCATAGCATAGATGATAATGATGAATTAAAAATCAAATTAGTTAAGAAATTATATAGCCTCTATGATTTTGACCGTGTTATCCATGCCATTTCAAAAAAGGAAGAAAGTGAGAATATTTATTCTTTACTGCAAGCCATAAAACAGCAAAAACAAGTCGTTTTGCAATCGTATAAGTCCGGTAATAGTAAAAACATTAGAGATAGAATTGTAGAACCTATTGATTTTACTGTTAATTATACAGGAGTTTGGTGTTACGATGCTGAAGATGGCACCAATAAAGTCTTTAAGACTTCAAGAATTAAGCAAGTTATTTTACTTGAATCTTCCTGGAAATTCAAACCTAAACATAAAAAAGGAATCATTGATATTTTTAGAATACAAAGTTTTGAACCAGTGCATGTCAATTTGGAACTCTCATTAGTAGCCTATAACTTGATTATGGAAGAGTATCCATTGTCTGAGAAATACATCACTAAGATAACGGATAATTTATATCGTTTGGAATGTGAAGTTGGCAATTTTTTAGGTGTTGGTCGTTTTATTCTAGGACTTCTTGGAGAAGTTAAAATTATTGAGCCAAAAACATTAAAAGATTATGTTCAAGAGCGTCTGAATGCCTACAAAGCATGATTTAAAAGTAATTTATTCAGATTATAAATAGATTATTTATTTTTTTCCTTTAATATATTTGCAACTAATCTAATGATAGATTAATTAAAATTATGTCAACATCAGTCGAGATAAATAATATCCAACTATTTAAATCTGTTTTTACAGGAAGAGAAGATGTGTTTGCTGTTCGATGGGAAAAAGGGAGCAAAAGTGGCTATATGCCAGCCTATTTTTATGACCCATACCGTTACCGAGTTCATAAAATGAATGGTGGCACTTTTCAAAATTATTTGGATAAGGAGCATTTACTACTTTCTGAAAGGGAAATTGAAAAACACTTAAACGGCGAACAGCATATTGGAATTTATCCGCTGCTTAAAGACAATACTTCTTGGTTTATTGTTGCCGATTTTGATAAAGTCGAATGGGTTGAGGACTGCAAAAAGTTTATAAATGCTTGTAATGAAAAGGGAATTTCTGCCTATTTGGAACGTTCTCGTTCGGGCAAAGGCGGACATGTTTGGATATTTTTTGAACAACCTTATCCAGCTATAAAAAGCAGAAAGATTTTCATTTCAATTTTAGAGCAAACAGGAGTTTTTTCTTTATTTGACAAGAGCTCCAGTTTTGATAGAATGTTTCCTAATCAGGATTTTTTGTCCGGAAAAGGATTTGGCAATTTGATAGCTCTTCCGTTATATAAGAAAACCTACGAACAAGGAAACAGTTGTTTTATTGATGTGGAAAGTCTAGAACCAATTCCGCATCAATGGGATTTTATAAAGAATATTCAAAAAATTTCGACAGTAAAACTTGATGAACTACATCAAATTTATAATGCACAACAAGATATTCTTGCTTCGATTGTTCCAAAATCACACAATGAAAAATTAACTATAAGATTGGCAAACGACATAAAAATTAATCGCTTTGCCATTTCAACTGCATTAATTAATTTTCTGAAAGAAGAATTAAATTTTCTAAATACGGAATTTTTAGTCAAAAAGAAGATTGGAAAAAATACTTTTGGGACAGAACGTTA
>NZ_MTCA01000207.1:0-5377 GCF_002150205.1 Flavobacterium sp. FPG59
ATACTGAGCTTAAATTATTTTTGTACGCCTCTGTATTACTATTTACATCAGGTATTGGTATTTTAATTTACCAAAACATCGATAGCATTGGACATATCGCTATTTTGGCTTTATTATTATTGATTACCGTTTTTTGTTTTTACTTCAGTTTTAAAAACGCCATCGGATTTAAAAAACAACAAACTCAATTTGAAAATCCTATTTTTGATTACCTTATTTTAGCGGCAGTATTATTAAGTTGCATTTTTGTTGGCTACCTTCAATTTCAATATGCTGTTTTTGGTACCCATTACGGCTTAGCTACTGTTGTTCCTACTGTAATAGCTTTCTTCTGTGCCTATTATTTTGACAATAAAAGTATTTTATCAATCGCAATCACGGGTTTAGCAGCATATATTGGTTTATCCGTTTCTCCACAGTCTTTACTTCACAATGATTTTAACGAAAACAATACCCTGAGCTATTCAGCTATTTCATTAGGTATTTCATTAGTAATTTGGACTATTTACAGTTCAAAAAATGACTTAAAAAAACATTTTAGCTTAGTATTTCTCACTTTTGCTTTGCACATTATTAGCATTGCTTGTATTAATAATTTATTCGATAGCTATTGGGGCATTTTTATAATACTATTGGCTGGTTCCTGCTACTATTTTTACCGTACCAGTTACCTCATTAAATCTGTTTCGTTGTTTGTATTTACCTTAATTTACGCCTATATCGGTCTAAATATATTCTTGTTCAAATTATTAGAATTCAGCAATATTGATAGCGAATTATTTATCTCTTTCTTTTTCTTAGTTCCCTTTTACTTTATTGGTTCTATCATTTACTTTATTCGACTTATTAAACAATTCAATAAAAAAGCAAGTCATGATACAATATAGCAATACCGAATTAGAGCAAGAGTTTCTAGTTTCAGAAGGGCACTCTTTAAAAAAAGCTGGATTTATAGATGAAAGTCAGTTTCGCCTAATTGATAAAAAATTAACTGTACTTAAAAGTCAAAAAAACATCTTAATACGAATTGGATTTTTTCTGTTAGGTAGCTTTTTATACTCCTCCATTTGTGGCTTTCTTACTCTAATTAGCCTAGATTCAATGAATGAAAATTATCAATTTCTGGTTTATCTTTTTGCTATTATTGGATTCGTTGGCACTGAAGTTTTAACCAATCAAAAATATTATGGTTATGGCCTTGACGATGCTTTTTTATTAGGCGCTCAATTGTGCTTAGCAATTGCAATAGGTATTTCCACAGAAGGAAACGAAATTACCATTTCCCTTATACTATCAGTAACCTCCTTGCTTTGTTATCTTAGATATGTACAGCTGTCAATGGCTATCTTATTTTGTGTAACACTCACTTGTTCAATACTTTTCTTGATGTTTGAATTAGGCGCTTTCGCAAAAACGATACTGCCTTTTACTATGATGTTTTTTGCAATTGCTATCTATTTTGGCAGCAAAAAACTACTAGCAAAATTAACACTCCCATTTTATTACAATGGCATTGTTTTTACCCAAGCTTTTGCACTGATTTTATTCTACTTATCAGGAAATTATATGGTGGTTAGAGAACTTTCAAGCGAATTAATGGGTGTAATTGTTACTGCAAATAACGATATTCCGTTTGCCTTTTTCTTTTATGGATTTACGTTTATAGTTCCGGTGAGTTATTTGGTTTTGTCTTTGTACAAAAAAGACCGCTTTATGCTTTGGATAGGAATCCTAGCTCTTTGTTTTTCAATATACAACATTCGTTTTTACTATGCTGTTTTACCTGTTGAAATTGCCCTAACCATTGGTGGTTTGGTGTTATTTGCATTTACTTTTTTTGCTATAAAAAAGATTAAAAACAAAACTAATGGTGTTACTTTTCAACCAGATCGTTTCTCGCAAGGAAATCTATTTGGCACAGCCGAAATACTTATGGCGACACAATTGGGATTAAAACCCGAAACTACGGTGGAATCTCCAATGGAATTTGGTGATGGAGATTTCAGTGGTGGAGGTTCTGGAGGAAGTTATTAAAATAAAAAACCAAGGATAAACAAACTAAAATTTGTAAATCCCTGGCCATTTTCTTTGATTGGTATTGCAACTATAATTTAGCTCCCAATTCTCCAGCATCAATATCACTGTGAGAAACATTGTAAACTGCCTTACCATCTTGAATCAAAATCAATTGTGGTGATTGATGTGTAACCCCAAAGCGGGAAGCAATCTCATTTGAAACATCACGAAAAGCAATTAAATCTAAAAAATAAGGCGTCACTTTCTCAGGAAAGTTAAACTCATTCTCAAACTGTTTCAAAGCCATTCTACTCACACTACAACGAGTGCTATGCTTAAAAATGGCAACAGGTTTTACTTGAGATTGGGCTACTATTTCATCTAGTTGTTCTAATGCTTGCAAAGGCTCCCAAGTCATTGAATTAGTTTGGTCATTAGAATCACTACTACCAAAAATATTTTTAAAAAAACTCATAATTTGTCGATTTTTCAGTCATTTTGTCTGTTCAATATGATATAAATCATATTTAATAAGCCATTTTGTCTGTAATTTTACTGTGGAATATTAATTGAATAATCAGATACAAAGATAAAATAAATTAACAAGAAACTGTGATTAAAGTATTTTACTAACAAAACAAGCAAAAACTTGTTGCAAAAACTAAAAAAATGAATATCAATAAATTTACCATCAAATCTCAAGAAGCTATCCAACTTTCGCAACAATTAGCACAAAGCTATGGACAGCAACAAATTGAAAACGAACATCTTTTTAAAGCTATTTTAGAAGTTGATGAAAACGTAGCACCATTTATATTAAAAAAACAAAATGTAAATGTTCCCTTATTTATTCAAATACTTGAAAGTACAATTCAAAGTTTCCCGAAAGTTACTGGTGCCGAAATAATGCTTTCTAGAACTGCAAATACCACGCTAAACGAAGCCGAAATAATTGCAAAAAAAATGAATGACGAGTATGTTTCGGTAGAGCACTTGATACTTGCTATTTTTAACTCGAAGACTAAAGCGTCTCAGATTTTAAAAGATCAAGGTGTGACCGAAAAAGGATTGAAAGCCGCAATTGATGAACTAAGAAAAGGAGAACGTGTAACCTCGGCTTCTGCTGAGGAGACCTATAATTCTTTGAATAAATATGCCAAAAATCTAAACGAACTTGCTAAATCTGGTAAACTAGATCCCGTAATAGGTCGTGACGAAGAAATAAGACGTGTATTGCAAATTTTAACACGTCGTACTAAGAACAATCCTATGCTAGTTGGAGAACCTGGAGTAGGTAAAACTGCCATTGCTGAAGGATTAGCACATAGAATTGTAGATGGAGATGTGCCTGAAAATCTAAAAGATAAAATTGTATTTTCATTGGATATGGGGGCATTAATTGCGGGTGCTAAATACAAAGGCGAATTTGAAGAACGCCTAAAATCAGTAGTAAAAGAGGTTACCGCTGCCGATGGAGACATCGTTTTATTTATTGACGAAATTCACACGCTTGTAGGTGCAGGTGGCGGCGAAGGTGCTATGGATGCGGCAAATATTTTAAAACCAGCATTGGCACGTGGAGAGTTACGCGCTATTGGGGCAACTACATTAGACGAATATCAAAAATATTTTGAAAAGGATAAAGCATTAGAAAGACGTTTCCAAAAAGTGCAAATTGAAGAGCCAGATACTGATAGTGCTATCTCCATACTTCGTGGTATTAAGGAAAAATACGAAACCCACCACAAAGTTCAAATTAAAGACGAAGCTATCATAGCAGCTGTTGAATTATCCCAACGCTACATCACAAACCGATTTTTACCAGACAAAGCCATCGATTTAATGGACGAAGCAGCTTCTAAAATCCGAATGGAAATTAACTCAAAACCAGAAGAGCTGGATGTTTTGGATCGAAAAATAATGCAACTTGAAATTGAGATTGAAGCCATTAAAAGAGAAAAAGATGAAAGTAAACTCAAATCTCTTGGTCTAGAACTGGCTAATCTTAAGGAAGATCGAAACACGATTTACACCAAATGGAAATCAGAGAAAGACGTTGTTGATGGCATTCAATTGATTAAAAAAGAAATTGAAGATTATAAATATGATGCTGAACGCGCTGAACGCGATGGAGATTACGGAAAAGTAGCCGAAATACGTTACGGTAAAATTAAAGAAGCTCAAGAACGACTTGAAATTTTACATCAAGAACTTATTGTTAATCAAGCCGGTGGAAGTTCCTTAATTAAAGAAGAGGTTACACGCGAGGATATTGCTGAAGTTGTTGCAAAATGGACTGGAATTCCTGTGCAAAAAATGCTTCAGGGAGAAAGAGAGAAACTTTTACATCTTGAAGAAGAATTACACCGCCGTGTAGTAGGTCAAGAGGAAGCCATAGAAGCCGTAAGTGATGCCGTAAGAAGAAGTCGCGCCGGATTACAAGACATGAAAAAACCGGTGGGTACGTTTCTTTTTCTTGGGACAACCGGAGTGGGAAAAACCGAATTGGCGAAAGCCTTAGCTGAATACTTGTTTGATGATGAAAACGCTATGACCAGAATTGATATGAGTGAATATCAAGAACGCCATAGTGTAAGTAGATTAGTAGGTGCGCCTCCAGGATATGTGGGTTATGACGAAGGCGGTCAACTAACAGAAGCCGTACGCAGAAAACCATATTCTGTTATTTTATTGGATGAAATTGAAAAAGCACATCCTGACACCTTCAATATTTTATTGCAGGTACTTGATGAGGGACGATTAACAGATAATAAAGGTCGTCTTGCTGATTTTAAGAATACCATTATCATCATGACATCTAATATGGGTAGCCAAATAATTCAAGATAAGTTTGAAAATTTAAAAGGCAGTATTGAGGCTGCTACCGAGGCAGCCAAAGTTGAAGTTTTAGGTTTATTAAAACAAACCGTCCGACCAGAATTTATTAATCGTATTGATGAAATTGTGATGTTTACTCCTTTGACAAATGCTAATATCACTAAAATTGTTAGTTTACAGCTAAAATCTGTAACTAAAATGCTGGCACTACAAAACATCACTATGGATGCCACACCCGAAGCAATAGCTTATTTAAGTGCTAAAGGCTATGATCCGCAATTTGGTGCTAGACCTGTAAAACGTGTCATTCAGCGTGAAGTACTTAATGCTTTATCCAAAGAAATCCTTGCTGGAAAAATAACTACCGATAGCATTATACTGCTTGATGCATTTGATAACAAACTAGTCTTTAGGAATCAAAGCGAATTAGTTTCCTAATATTTATTAAAAACCACCAGTTCAAAACTGGTGGTTTTTTATTAAAATAAAGTAGCACAAGATAAATTGGTACATGACTATAGAT
>NZ_MTCA01000002.1:0-61523 GCF_002150205.1 Flavobacterium sp. FPG59
AAATCCATGTGTCCCTGGTTCGATCCCTGGAGGTACCACAACCAAAGCTCGGATGGTGAAATTGGTAGACACGCTGGACTTAAAATCCAGTGAACAGCAATGTTCGTGCGGGTTCAAGTCCCGCTCTGAGTACTTAGTAAAACCCTCCAACACAGTCGTGTTGGAGGGTTTTTGTTTAGAGAATTTGGTATTAATTGATATCTTTTCCTTTTATATCCTTCTTTCTTTATTTTATTCGTATTTTAGCTAAGCTATTTTAAAAAACAAATTATTATGAAAAAATATATCATTGGGGGTTTTCTATTTGCTTGCATTGGTCTACAAAGCTGTCAAAACACAACATCTGAGAAGAAACTTAAGAATGACGCAACTAAACAAGAAAAACCTATTGCTGTTACCTGTTACAAGTCTATATATGATAAAGATTCTATAACTTTACAACTGAACTCATTAAAAGATGGAAAGATCAGTGGGGATATGATGATGAGTTTTAACAATGCTGCAGTAAAAAAAGGTACTGTATCTGGTAATACGAGTGGCGATACTATTTTTGTAAGTTATACTTTTATTGAAGGGGATAATACAAAAGTTACTTT
Source organism: Flavobacterium sp. FPG59 (assembly GCF_002150205.1). Taxonomy (NCBI): domain Bacteria; kingdom Pseudomonadati; phylum Bacteroidota; class Flavobacteriia; order Flavobacteriales; family Flavobacteriaceae; genus Flavobacterium; species Flavobacterium sp. FPG59. The sequence continues at coordinate 597 of NZ_MTCA01000002.1, forward strand.
TAAAAACCCTATGGCTTTTTTAAAGCGTGGTGATTCGTTAGTGCTAGGTAATGGTAAAATGCAAACGACCATGGGTGCTACTTATTTTGTAAAAGGAGAGCCTATAGATTTTGATCGAGTTAAATTTAAATTTTCAGTTGTAGATTGTAAGTAATTTTTAATAGAGTTCACGTTGATTGATTTCTAATAGATGAGACTCGATTGAAATCATTATTTCTTCATTTTTAATTTCCCTTTTTGTGAAGCTAGTACACTTTGCAAAGTATTTTTTTATTCGTTTTTTTAAGGGAATTTGCATTTGAATTATTATGTGCCTATTTTTTATGAGATTGTCCCAATAATTTTTTTCCTATTTTAATTCTTTGCTTACAATGAATTTGAAAGAATCAACCAATACCACGTGGTTGTTTGAAATAACACCAAAAAATAAATTTTTCTCACTGCATCTCAAAGAAGTGTGGGTGTATCGTGATCTTTTGTTTCTTTTTGTTAAAAGAGATATTGTGACGGTTTATAAGCAAACTATTTTAGGGCCCTTATGGTATTTTATTCAGCCCTTGTTAACTAGTCTAACTTTTACTATTGTTTTTAATAATTTAGCAGGAATAAGTACTGGATCTGTTCCTCCATTTTTGTTTAATCTTGCTAGTATAACTGTTTGGAATTATTTTACTGCTTGCTTGAATGGTACTTCTAATACTTTTGCCTCAAATGCTGGAATTTTTGGCAAAGTTTATTTTCCTAGAATCATAGCTCCTTTGACTGTTGTTCTATCTAATTTGATTAAATTTTTTATCCAACTCTTTATTTTTCTTTGTTTTTTTATTTATTACTATAGTCAAGACGCTCTAGTATCTTTCAATTCATGGACCTATTTTTTTCCTCTTGTCGTTATTCTCTTGGGAATTTTAGGTTTGGGTTTTGGAATGATTATTTCTGCACTTGTTACTAAGTATAGAGACTTAACGTATTTAATTGGTTTTGGAATACAATTGTTGATGTATATTTCTGCCGTATTTTTTCCGCTGGATTTAATTGCTGTTAAAATGCCAAAATATGCTTGGCTTGTACAATATAACCCTTTGGCATATTGCATTGAAGCAACACGTTATATGCTTCTCAGTACAGGAGCATTTCCTTTTTGGGGAATAGTATATACGTTATTCTTTTCTATCGCAGTTTTATTTATTGGATTGTTATTGTTCAATCATACAGAGAAAAAGTTTATTGATACCGTATAAAGTGACTTGTGAGCAGTAAATAGTGAGTAGTTTACAGTATACAGTATACAGTATACAGTTAGCAGTAAGTAAGTAAGTAAGTAAGTAAGTAAGTAAGTAAGTAAGTAAGTAAGTAAGTAAGTAAGTAAACAGTGAGAAAGATGAATCCGATGATAAGGATTAATTAGAAAACATTAAATAGAAAATAGTTAACAGTGGGCGATGACGGGTCAACTGTAAAAGAGTAGTAAATAGTGATCATTCACCATTTGTAATTCATTACACAAGATTTATCTCTGGAAAGAAAAATGAAAGACATAATACTAAAAGCAGAAAATATTTCAAAGCAATATCGTTTGGGTACTGTTGGAACGGGTTCATTGGTTCATGATTTGAATCGTTGGTGGCACCAAATTCGTGGTAAGGATGACCCGTATTTGAAAATTGGGGATACCAATGACCGTTTGACCAAGGCTGAAAGTGATTATGTGTGGGCGCTACAAGATATTAATTTTGAAATTGAGCGTGGTGAAGTAATTGGGATTATTGGTAAAAACGGCGCTGGAAAATCTACGTTACTTAAAATTTTATCTCGTGTTACGGCACCTACAACCGGCAGTATTAAGTTTGGCGGACGTGTAGCTTCTTTGCTCGAAGTAGGGACGGGTTTTAATGGTGAAATGACTGGACGCGAAAACATCTATTTGAATGGTGCTATTTTGGGTATGACCAAAAAAGAAATTACGGCCAAGCTTGACGAAATAATCGAATTTTCAGGCTGTCAGCGGTATATTGATACTCCTGTAAAACGCTATAGTAGCGGGATGTACGTACGTTTGGCCTTTGCGGTAGCAGCATTTTTAGAACCTGAAATATTGATTGTAGATGAAGTCTTAGCAGTAGGTGATTCCGAATTCCAAAAAAAAGCCATTGGCAAAATGCAAGACATTTCTAAAACCGGAGGCAGAACGGTTTTGTTTGTGAGTCATAATATGGTAGCAGTAAAACAGCTCTGCTCGAGAGGGATTTTATTAGAGAATGGAACAATAGTATTTGATGGAGGTATTGACCAAGCAGTGGAACGCTACAATAATGATAATGTCTTAATTGGTTCTTTCGTTTCTTGGCCATTTGCTGTTGCGCCTGGGAATTCAAACGCAAAGGTAACATCAATTGAATTGATTGCAGAAAATGATGAATTTGTAATTGAGAACGATTTTAAAATTGAAATAAAGTATGCCAACTTGTTAGATGCTCATACCTTAAATGTTTCGGTATCGATTATGAGTGATTCGGATCAATATGTTTTGGCAACGCCTCATTTGGAGCGAAGCGCTCAGGAGGTTGGTCATTATAAAAGTGTTTGTACGATTCCCGCAAATTTATTAAACACGGGAACGTACTATTTTACAGTAATTTTGGTTGGAAATAATTTTGAAATAATTACACAATTGGACAAGATTGTTTCTGTTGAAATTGGGGAAAAGGGAATACACAGGAAGAATTATTTTGGATATTGGGGTGGTATCGTTCGACCTTACTTAAATTGGAGCAATCAAAAAATAGGATAGTCATCGTCATGAAATATGAAATTAAAAGTGCTATAAAGAAAATTCATAAATATTCGAAGTTGTTTTTTTTTACTAAGAAATCAGTACTATATAGAGGATTTCGTTCGGTTGATTTACTCATTTTTGATGATATATTTCCGCATCCCGTTTCTGGTTTTAGATTGGAAGAGTTTACGGTTTTACTTCAGTATTTTGAAAAATCAAAGATAATAGTTTCGCCTACTGCTTATGTTGTAGTAAATTCAAAAATAACGGATCATAGTCGGGATTGTTCTTTATTTGTCAAGCAATTCCCAGATTTAAAATCAAAAGTTAGGATAAATAAGAAGTTTGTGAATATCAATACAAAACTTTTTTACTGTATTTTTATACATAACATTTTTAATAATTTACATTGGCTAGAAAAATATAAAATACCGTTTGTTTTTACCTTGTATCCTGGAGGAGGTTTTAAGTTGAATGATATTGAATGTGACTTTAAATTAAGAAAAGTATTGAGTTCGCCCCAGTTTAGACAAGTAATTGTCACGCAAAAAATCACTCGTGATTATTTGGTTACTAATGGTTTTTGTAGTGAAGAAAATATAACGTTTGTTTTTGGTGGTGTGGTGCCTCAGCATTCTCTTGTAACTACTGTTGCTGAAATAAAAGAGGAGCATAAAGAGCAAGATACGTTTAATGTATGTTTTTGTGCTGCGAAATACATGCCTAAAGGTTTAGATAAAGGATATGACGTTTTTATAGAAGCCGCACTGAGTCTCAGCAAAAAACACAATCAAATTCGATTTCATGTTATTGGTGGCTTTGATCTAGATGATATTGATGTAACAAGAATAAAAGATAAAACTATTTTTTATGGATATCAAAATCATGAATCTTTGAAAACTATTTTTGATAGGATGGATGTAATTGTGTCTCCAAACAAAGCATTTTTACTTCATAAAGGGGCTTTTGATGGTTTTCCATTGGGTACAGTTATAGAAGCAGCTTTGAATAATGTTGTGGTATTAATGACCGATGAGTTGGAGCAAAATGAAACATTTATTCCAGATGTAGATTTTATATTAATACAAAGTACTGCAGCATCTATTGTTGAAGCAGTAGAACGATTAATGACAAATGACCAACTTGCTAAACGTATTAAAGAAAATAGTTTACAAAAGTTTAGAAAAGTATATTCTAACGAAACACAAATGACCCCAAGAATTGCAGTATTAAAAAAATACATTTAAAACAAGTAGATGATCAACGTAACCAAAACTTTCTTACCTCCAATTGCTGAATATACAGATCTGGTGCAACGTGCTTGGGACAATCAATGGTTGACCAATCGTGGGGAGTTAGTCTTGGAACTAGAACATAAATTAAAAAAATATTTAGAAGTTCCCTATGTTACTGCAATGACTAACGGGACTATCCCTTTACAGATTGCTTTAAAGATGATGGGTAAGGGAGGCGAAGTCATTACTACACCGTTCTCATATGTAGCTACTACTGCATCTATTGTTTGGGAGCATTGCAAACCCGTATTTGTAGATATTCACCCAGAGTATTTGACTATTGATGAAACTCAAATTGAAGCTGTAATTACAGATAAAACAACCGTTATTTTAGCTACTCATGTTTTTGGAAATCCATGTGCTACAGATGTTATTGAGGCTATAGCCAAAAAGTACAATTTAGTAGTTATTTATGACGGAGCACATTCCTTTGGGGTACGCTATAAAAACCGTTCTATTTTTGAATATGGAGATTTGAGTACGTGTAGTTTTCATGCAACAAAGTTGTTTCATTCAGGCGAAGGAGGTGCTTTATTTACTACAAATTCAATAGTACAGCAGCAGTTGTTCTACCATCATAACTTTGGTCATAATGGGCCTTTGGATTTTCACGGCTTGGGGATCAATGGAAAAATGTCTGAGTTGCAGGCTGCTATGGGATTAGCAGTTTTTCCGTATTTAGAAACCATTATTTCGGATCGAAAGAGAGTAGTCGATTTTTACAATGAAAACTTGGATTTATCCCAAATTCAAACGTTAAAAATACGAGCAAATACGGAGTGGAATTATAGTTATTATCCTGTAATTTTTAAAACTGAGGCTCAGTTGTTATCCATTCAAAAAAAATTAAACGAGCATCAAATTTTTCCAAGACGGTATTTTTATCCTTCGCTCAATACTTTGCCATATTTAGAAAGAATTGCTATGCCAGTATCAGAAAGTATTTCGGAACGAGTGTTATGCCTTCCGTTATATGTAGGTTTAAGTAATGAAGATTTGAGTTTAATTGTGTCACTAATTCATGAAAGTATATGTTGATAGTAGGAGCTAAGGGATTTGCTAAAGAAGTTTTGGAAGTGATGCATGAAAACAATCAATTGCAAAATTTAGTTTTTTACGATGATGTTAATTTGGATGCACCGGACTTACTTTTTGACACCTTTCGAGTTTTAAAGAATACAAAACAAGCCAGTCATTATTTTAAAACAGTAGACAATCGTTTTACTATTGGTATTGGAAATCCTCTTCTTCGAAAAAAAATGTATGATAGATGTACCGCTTTAGGAGGAGAGTTAAGTACAATTGTGAGTCCTCGAGCTACTGTAGGGAGTTATGATGTAGTTTTAGGTACTGGAAGTGTGGTATTACCTCACGCAATTTTGTCTAATTCGGTTTCAATTGGTATGGGGTGCATTGTTTATTACAGTTCCATAATCACACACGATTGTGTCATTGGGGATTATGTCGAAATATCACCAAATGCTATTTTACTTGGGCGAAGCAGTGTAGGCTCCTATTCTCGAATAGGAGCAAATGCAACAGTATTGCCAGATATAAAAATTGGTCAAAATGTAATAGTAGGAGCTGGAGCGATTGTTACAAAAGATGTGCCCGATGATTGTGTAGTAGTGGGTAACCCAGCAAGAATAAGCAAACAATTAACACCACTACAATTCAATAAATGATGCAAAAACCCATGGTTAGTGTATGCATGATCACGTATGGTCACGAAATGTTTGTTCGTCAAGCAATAGAAGGCGTGTTGATGCAGCAGTGTGCCTTTGAAGTTGAATTTATAATCAGTAATGATTGTTCACCGGATGGCACTGATGCCGTGATTAGAAAAACAATCAATAGGCATCCTAATGGGAATTGGGTTAACTACATCAAGCATGACAAAAACTTGGGAATGATGCCAAATTTCCTATATACGTTGCAAAAAGCCCAAGGGAAATATATTGCTTTGTGTGAAGGGGATGATTACTGGACCGATCCTCTAAAACTGCAAAAGCAAGTTGATTTTTTAGAGGAGAATAAAGAATACAGCATTCATAGTTGTAAGGCAGAAATTATTAAAGATGGAGTAATCGAAGAATTAATTGGGGATCCATTGGCAAAACAGGATTATATACTTTCTGATTTTTTTACACAAAATAATTTGATATCTTGTACTGTTTTATTCAGAAACACTTCGCTTTTGCAAAAGTATTTTAAAAATATAGTATTTGGAGATTGGATGCTTTATGTGCAAGTAATATCACAAAATACAAATACTATGGCTTATGTATCTTCGGATATTTTTGCTAATTATAGGCTACATCAAGGTGGGATCATGCAAACACTAGTTACATTAGAAGATCATTTTGTGACACAACTTAAGCAGATACAAGCAATTCAAAAATGCATCAAAGTTCAATACACGAAAGATGATGTTGACAAAATTGACACTTACTGCTTGTATCTTTTTAAATATTATTTCCGGAGAGAAGAATATACAAAAGCTATATGTTACGGTTTCAAAAATTTGATTTTGATAAAAAAGCCAAGTCGTATGCGGGTGTACTTGAGTTTTATAAAACAGCATTTTACAAGAAATTAGCATGCAAAACAGTCTTATTTCAATTATCGTTCCTTGCTATAATCAGGCGCAATATCTTGATGAAGCGTTACAATCAGTATTTGACCAAACCTATAGCAACTGGGAGTGCATTATTGTAAATGATGGCAGTCCAGATAATACTGATGTTATTGCAAAAGAATGGACTAAGAAAGATTCCCGTTTTAAATATATTTATCAAGAAAATGGAGGTTTGAGTAGCGCAAGGAATGCAGGTTTGAATGTTTCTCGTGGTAGTTTCATACAATTTTTGGATGCTGATGATTTTTTAACGAATCAAAAACTAGAAAAGTCCATATTCACTTTTCAAACGCAAGATGCAACTCTTGTTCTTACTAATTTTAAAATGTTTGATTTAGATGTTTCTAAAACTAGTCCCCCTTTCTGTGTGTTGAAGTCGGACTATTTCAATTACAACAGTATACTTTTAAATTGGGATCATTTATTTTCAATACCAATTCATTGTGGACTATTTCAATCTGTTTTTTTTCAAGATTTTAGATTTCCCTTGGACTTAGCTGCCAAAGAAGATTGGATTATGTGGCTTTCATTATTTAAATCAAATCCCAAAACTATATTTATTTCAGAAGCTTTAGTTCTGTATCGATTACATGAAATGAGTATGACTCAAAATCAAGAATTGATGAATGAAAATGTAGTTAATGCATTAGTTTATCTTAAATCGGTATTGAGTAACGAAGATTATAAAGTTTTATTGGGTCATAAATTCAATCGGTTGCAAGCAAAAACAGTAGCATTAGAGCAAGAAGTGGCTTTTGAAAAGAATAATTTTAGAAACATAAAGGATTCAAATACGTATAAATTAGGATATACATTGAGAAGTTTTTTAAAAAAAACTAAAATCTTGGGAATAGCCAAAAAGATATTAAAACTGAAGCAAAAATAGCACTATTTACTTTTTATTGAAGGAACTGCGCTGTATTGTTAATTTAAGAAAATTGAAATGAAATTTAATTTACCCTTTGGCTATTTTATTCGGGTTACCCGAAAATTTAAATCAAAGAAAGTTATTATCCCAGTGGGATATGATTGCCATCCTGCTTACGTACTTCAAAAAACTACTTTGCGAAAGCAGAGTTTTCCTTTTGATTGGATGTTGACAGATCCTATTAAAGCTTTAGATTTTGCTTACTCCAATATTCAAGAGGAATTTCAATATTTTATGAGTGATTTAGCGGTGGACCAAGCGGGAAATGTTTTTGCAAAAAAATATCCTGAAGCCGCATTTTACCATTACAAAGATTTGATAAAAAATGCTCCGTTACGGGAAAAAATAAATAAAAGATGTAGCATTGCCATGCTCAAGATCAAAACAAAACCAGTTTCTTATTTATTTGTAATTACTAGCTTGTATGTAAATTCAGATAAAGCGGTCCAAACGTATTTTCAATCCCTGCTACGTTTTGCAACTATTTTGAAACCAAGTGACGACTTGCTAGTCTATCTAAGATTTGAAAATTCAGAAGAGGAAAATCAGCAATTTTGTTCCCAATTACTTGAGAAAATAAAAGTTTTATCTCAGGTACACGTCACCACTTTTGTATTAGAATCAGCGGAATATGGACTTTGGGGAAACGAACAGAAATACCGTACATTACTAACTAATTTAAAAGTAGATTATTATCAAGTAATGCCTAAAATCAAGCTTGAAAAAAATAAAAAATAGATTTTACTTATATCCTTCTCTTTTATGCTGGCCATTGTCATACCGTACTACAAACTTACTTTTTTTGAAGCTACTTTGCAATCATTAGCCTTGCAAACAGATCAGCGTTTTAAAGTCTATATAGGTGACGATGCAAGTCCCGAAGATCCTAGCATCTTAATAGATCAGTACAAGTGTCAAATGAACATGATGTACCATCGTTATAATGAAAATTATGGAAGTGTAGCACTTTCAAAACAATGGGATCGATGCATCGCATTAACCCATGAAGAGCCATGGATTATGATTCTTGGGGATGATGATATCTTGACTCCTAATGTGGTACAAGATTTTTATAGTTATGTTGAAAAAGACCTTGAAAGGAAGTACGCACTTATTCGGTTTGCATCAAGGTTTATAAATGCCTTGGGTACAAGGCTTGAAGGTTTTGATGATTATTTTCATCCAAAAGAGGAAAAAGCAGAAGATGCTTTTTTTAGAAAATGGATTGGAGAAACCCGAAGTTCTCTTTCTGAATATGTTTTTGCCAGAGATTCTTACACTCAATTTGGTTTTCAAAATTATCCTCTAGCATGGCATACAGATGATTTTGCTTGGTTGAAATTTGCTAATAAAAAACCAATTTTGACTATTAACACTTCATTAGTGCATGTCAGGGTTTCTGAACTAAGTATTACGGGTACTTTTGAAAATGAAGCAGTCAAGAATGAAGCAAAAAGAATGTTTTTAAGAAATGTAATTTTCGATACAAAACTGAATTTTAACACTTCTCAAAAAAACGAAATTTTATTTGCTTATGGGAAAGTAATCAAAGTCCAAAATAAAATAGAATTTATTGAGGTTTTAAAGATTTTTTTTCAATTTATAAGCTATTTTAGTTTTTACAATGGAATGCGTTTTCTACGAAGGATGATTCGTGCCAAACAAAATAAATAAAAAATGATAAACCCTTCAATATCGATAATCATTCCAGTTTATAATGCTGCTTTATACGTTGAAAAAGCGATCACATCTGCATTGCAACAACCTGAAGTTTTGGAAGTATTAGTTGTTAATGATGGTAGCACTGATGGCTCAGATGAAATTTTGCAACTTATAGCGTCTACTACAACTCGTGTTACTCTTCTGTTTCACCCTCAAAGAATTAACAAAGGAAGATCAGCCAGCAGGAATTTAGGATTGCAACACGCAAGGGGAACTTATATTGCTTTTTTAGATGCGGATGATTACTATCTTGAAAATCGTTTTTCAGGTGATTTGCCTATTTTCGAATCTCAACTAGATTGTGATGGGGTTTATAATGCTATTGGAGTTCATTTTTATAGAGATGCAACTCTGGAGCAACAACAAGAACTAGCTTTGTACACCATAACTGAGCGCATAAAACCACAAGACTTATTTGAAAATTTGTTACTTGGAGGCAAGGGACATTTTTCAATTGATGGACTTACTTTAAAAAGAAGTTTAATTGACAAAGTTGGTTTTTTTAACACGCATTTAGAAGTTGGAGAAGATACAGATTATATGTGGCGTATGGCTCTTGTAGCCAATCTTTATGCGGGCTCTATTGAAAATCCAGTAGCTATTAGAGGGGTTCATGATGCAAATGTGTTTGACAAGCCTTTCTTATACCAAGAAAATAAATTACGTATTTTAGATTCCGTTTTGCGTTGGTCAGCTAATCACGGCGTGCGTACTACAAGATTGGATTTGATTTTAAAGCATATTTGGATTCTAAAACAAAAACAAGAAAACTCCTTAATGCAGGATATCAAGTACTGGTTCAATTTATTCTTGCCTCAGCAAAACTTGATGTTAAGTTCGCTGAGTATTAAATATTTTCCAATCATTAGGTATAGACAAAAGCTTTTCTCATTTTTGTACCGAAAATAGTGTACTTAATTTGCTTGAAAATCCCAAAATGAATTTCACGGTTTCAGTAGTTATACCAGCTTACAACGTTGCTGCTTTTGTATCCAAGGCTGTTTTTTCGGCTTTGCAGCAAACAGAAGTAGTTGAAGTACTTTTTGTTGATGACGGAAGTACCGACGAGACTTTGAAACTTGCACTGAATTTACAAAAAAAGGATTCCCGAGTTAAAGTTTTTCAACATGACAAAGGGAAAAATTTAGGTAGGTCTGCCAGCAGAAATTTAGGAATACAAAGAGCGACCGGAAATTATATTGCCTTTCTAGATGCCGATGATTTTTATCTTGATAATCGTTTCAGTCAAGACCAAGAAATTCTTAGTAAAGATTCTACAATTCATGGAGTTTACAATGCAGTAGGATATGAATTCTATAGAACTATAGTAGCCGGAGAAGTAAATTTTTTAAAGGACAATACGTTAACTCAAACAGTACCTGCTGATCAACTTTTCGAAGCTTTAATTTCGTGTAAATATGGCTATCTACATTTGAATGGGCTTACAGTTAAAAGGAAAGTTTTTGATGATGTTGGTTTTTTTAATGAAGCTTTAGTGGTGGCTGAGGACTCTGATTTTATTTTTAGATTATCTTTGTTATGTAAACTAGAAGCTAGCAATATTTCTACATTAGTTGCAAAAAGAGGTATTCACGAGCAAAATATTTTTGATAAAAAGGATTTGTATACCAAATACAATCCTGTTTTATATGAAGAACTAGTGCGCTGGTGTTTAAAAAATAAAATAGCATTTTGTACTATTGATTCAATTTTTAAATACTATTGGATCATTCGTTATCGGGAAAATAAGACAATAGGAGAGGAAACCATTTATTGGATGTGTTATCTAATAAGGAATCCAACAATTTTATTTTCTAAATATAGTTTGAAATACATGCCTATAATTAGGCTTAGGCAAAAACTTTTCCCATTTTTGTATTCACTAAGACATCCTTGAATTTATAATGAAACCATCTAGTAATGTTACCGTAATCATACCCTGTTATAATGACGGGGCATACATTATGGAAGCATTAGAATCTATATACAATCAAACAGTATTGCCAGAAAAGATAATCATTGTTGATGATGGTTCACAGGCAGAAACAAAAAAAACATTAGCTACAATTAATCATCCATTGGTTCATCTTATTTACCAAGAAAATCAAGGTGTTAGTATTGCAAGAAATCATGCTGTTAGTTTAGCGCAAACAGACTATATTGTTAATCTTGATGCCGATGATTATTATGAACCTACTTTTATTGAAAAAGCCATACAGATTTTAGATACCGATACTACTATTGGAGTAGTTAGTTCCCACTGTTTGACTTTTTCTGAGAAAAAAAAGATCTCTATTGTAAGACCTTTAGGTGGAGGTGTTACTGATTTTATGGTGATAAACAATGGTAGAGCTAACGCCATGTTTAGAAAAGAATGTTGGGAAAAGGTGGGTGGATTTGATGAAAACATGAAAGCAGGTTATGAAGATTGGGAGTTTTGGCTTGCTATCACTAAAAATAATTGGCGTATGCATATTATTCCCGAAATATTGTCTCACTACCGAATTAAGAATACTTCGCGGGACCGCACTGCAATTGTACATCATGATTATGAGTTACGCATGTATATTTTTAATAAGCATAAAGAAATGTATCAGACTCATTTTGAATTTTATGCAAGTGCTTTGCTGCGTCAAAATTCAATTTTGCGAAATAGTTTGCGGAATGCCAAAGAGTCCAAAGAGTTTCAGCTAGGGAATTTATTGCTGGCTCCACTGCGATTTTTGAAAAAAATAGTATCCAGATGAGTCTATTAGTATCCATAATTGTCCCATGCTACCGTCAAGCTCATTTTTTAGGAGAGTCTTTACAATCCGTTTTAGACCAAAGCTATATCAATTGGGAGTGTATTATTGTTAATGATGGTAGTCCTGATAATACAGCAATTGTTGCACAAGAATGGTGTGCTAAAGATGCACGGTTTAAGTATGTATATCAAGACAACGCAGGTTTGTCTAGTGCTCGTAATACTGGAATAAAACATAGCAAGGGAGAATTTATTTTACCGCTAGATGCTGATGATGTATTGCATCCAGACTATTTAAACAAAACAGTTCCCGTTTTGAGGGATCACCCAGCATTAGGAATAGTAAGTTGCTATAGTACTTTTTTCTCGGGTACTATAAATAACATTGTTAATCAATTGAAACCAATTGGAGATAATGTAACTTCGTTACTGTTTGTCAATCAATTAGTAGCGACCTCTTTGTTCAGAAAAATGTGCTGGGAACAAGTAGGCGGATATGATGAAACTATGAAAAGAGGTTTTGAAGATTGGGACTTTTGGCTAAGTTGTACCAAACAAGGATGGACGTACAAAATAATTCCTGAATTTTTATTTTATTACCGAAAGGCTAAGAAGTCAATGCTGACTAATACAATCCAACATCATGCAGAAGAGGTGAAACAATTTTTATTTATCAAGCATAAAGAGTTGTACATCCTTAATTTTGAGAATTGTATGGAAGTGCTATTCTTTGAATTAAAAGTTCAACGTACAGGTCATGATACCTATAAAAACAGTCAAGAATATAAAATTGGAAAATTAATTTTACAACCCTACCGCTGGTTAACAAAATTGATCTTAAAATCAAAAAAGACATGAACATATCAGTAGTCATTAGAAATAAAAATCAAGCTCCTGCTTTGTCTTTTTTGTTAAAAAACTTAACAAAACGTTATGCCACGGATGTTAGTGAGATTATTGTTGTAGATAATCTCTCGACTGATGAGAGTGAAACAGTAGCAGCGCATTTTGGAGCTCGATTTGTAACGATTACCAATTTTAGTTTTGGCGGTAGCGCCAATATATGTGCTTCTGAAGCTAAAAATGATATTGTTGTTATTTTTAGTGCACATTCCTATCCCGTAAGTCCTGATTTTTTTAAGGTTATTCAAAATCAATTTGACCAAAATCCTAATTTAGCAGGAGTAAGATGTTTGCATCAACCCAATGATTATAGAAATTATATCAACGCCATCTCTGCCTCGGTTGATCCTAATAAGTCAGGATTAATTTTTGCAGGTTCAGCTTTTAGCAAAGCGGTCTGGGAACAACATTCTTTTAGAGAAGATGTAGCTACTTTTGAGGATAAGGAATGGACCAAACGGGTTTTGAAAGCAGGCTATGACATTGAGTTTGCTCCTGTTGTTTTTGCCTACGAAATCAAACGAACACCCAAACAGTTATTTTTTAGATTCCGAAATGATGTGGTTGGGAATTATCAATTGTGGGGAGAGGATGTTACATTTAAATCGATTTTTAAAAGTTTCTTAGGGAGTTTGTGGTCCAGTGCCTCATCTTTTTTCCTAAGTATAAAGTACACTTTTTTGAAGTTGTTTTTTTTATTGCGTTTCTGGAGTAATAAACCTAAAAAAATGGAGTGAATTGAAAGCAAACGTAAATAATTTTAATTTTCTACGATTTCTTTTTGCCTTATTTGTAGTCATAACGCACTCCTATGCTTTATCAGGAACGCCAGAATCAGCAGAATGGATGTGGCAAATTACTGCGGGACAACTGTCTTTTTCTCAAATAGGTTTAAGTGGATTCTTTGTTATTAGTGGGTATTTTATTTTTATAAGTTTACAGCGGGCGAGTAGTTTAAAAACGTATTTTAAGAACAGAATTCTACGTATTTTTCCCGGTTTGCTTGGCGTATTATGTGTTACACTGCTCTTGATTCCGTTCCTTCATGTTAAAGGCTTTACGATATTTACACAATGGGATTATTACACCTATGTTCCTAGAAACATGATGTTGTACGGTTTTCAATCTACAGTAAAAGGTGTTTTTGATACTAATTCTTACCACGCTATCAATGGTTCACTTTGGACCATACAATATGAGTTTAGTTTGTATGTATTGATTGCACTATTATTTTGTTTTCGAGCGCATCAAAAATTAATTTCAGTTATACTTGCGGTTGTAATGGTGCTACTGTATGTTGTTTATAATTTTTTTATAGAACGGGTGGCAGGGATGCAATTGTTATACCTACAAGGATATCATTTTTTAAATTTAGGAACTTTTTTTGTCATGGGGAGTTTGCTGGCTTCTATTCAATTTGAAAAAAAGGTTTCTGTTGCAATACTGTTTATTAGTGTTGTAATATTATTTTTAGCCCTTTACTTTGAGATTTATAGCACTGTAAAACATATCGTTTTTCCAGTTGTGGTTTTATCGTTGGGATTTATTCCTCTTCGTTTTTTTAGTACATTTGGTAAATATGGAGACTTATCGTATGGAATTTATATTTACAGCTTCCCGGTGCAGCAGGTGTTGGTGCATCTCTTTAAACCCAAAGTGTATTCTTTGATGACGTTTTCCCTTTTAATTTCAATTATTTTGGGATTTCTTTCTTGGCATTGTATAGAGAAAAAGGCATTAGAACTAAAAAATAAATATTAAAAAATTCGCAATAGAAAATGTAAAATGAATTTAAAAAAATTAAGGCAGATATACCGCATCCTTATTCCTTTAAAGCAGACTGAAGAGCAGCGATTTGAGAGTTTATTAAGATCCAATAGACTCATTACCCATTTTGAAAAAAAGGGATATTTCTATGTGCTAAAAGTCGCTAACTCATTTACAGTATTGCTTAGAGGTCAAGAATATAGCGATTACGAAGTCTTTAAGCAAATATTTAATTTTAAGGAATACAATGTTGTCTTGAATCTCATAGATTTTAATTTAAATGTTCAAAAAGAAAAGATAATAATCGATGCAGGAGCTAATGTTGGATATACATCTGTTTTTTTCTCTCAATATTTAAGTAACGTTAAAATTTACGGTATTGAGCCATCAAAGTCTAATTTTGACATGTACCAAAAAAATGTCAGCCTTTTGTCTAACAGTGAGAATGTTACTATTTATAACCGAGCACTAAGTGAAAAGGCAAATAGTAAATATATCATAGAGAGGGAATATGGTGATAAAAAGGATTGGGCTATTACTACGAAAGAAGATGAAGGCGGTGAAATAAAAGGTATTACTATCAATGAAATTATAAGCGAAAATAATTTGGAATATATTTCGCTATTAAAAATTGATATCGAAGGGGCAGAACGGTTTATATTTAAAAGAGGACAAGATGTATCGTTTTTAAAGATAACACAAGTAGTTGCTATAGAAATTCACGATGAGTTTAATATCCGAGATGAAATTTACACAGTATTACAAAGTAATGGATTCTTTCTTTTTGAGGTCAGTGAAACAACAATTGGGTTAAATAAAAATATATTTTCGAATGACAGAGTTGGATAATAAGTTAAGTATCATTATTCCTTGTTATAATGCAGCAGTTACTTTAGAGGAAACGTTGCAATCTGTCTTTGCCCAGGATTTTCAAAATTGGGAAGCAATAATTGTGAATGATGGATCCACAGATAATACAGAAGATATTGTTTTGCAATGGGTTAAGAGCGATAGTAGATTTCACTATTTTTCAAAACCCAACGAGGGTTTGGGTAAAACTAGAAATTATGGAATTACAAGAGCGCAAGGCAAATACATATTGCCTTTAGATGCAGACAATTTAGTGATGCCAGATTTTGCAAAAAATGCAGTTGAAATTCTAGAAGCACAAAACGATATCGATGTGGTTCATGGAAATGCTTTATTTATTGGTGAAAAAACGGGTGTTTGGAACATTGGTGCCTATAATATTGAGAAAATGCTTTTAGACAATTACATTGATGCTTGTGCCATATTTAGAAAATCAACATGGGAGAAAGTAGGCGGTTATGAAGAGAATTTACCTTATGATGGACTCGAAGATTGGGATTTATGGTTGGCTTTTGGAACTATTCAGGCACAGTTCTATTTTATGGATTCGATTACATTTCAATACCGTGTTTCAAAAAATTCAATGATCAAAAAGTTTACACCTGAAATGAAATTGGCTTCCAGATCCTATATCGCCAAGAAATACAGTGACTTGTATCAGTTTCAGTATTGTAAATTTGTAAGAGAGCATGATAATTTAGCAAGCAAATTAACCAATAAAAGGTATGTGTTAAATGCCTTTTGCAAAACATTTTTTGGTTTTTCTATTCTAAAATCAACCAAGTAATGAAAGCTTATACCGTCAGTATTTTTATGCTCACCTACAATCAAGAAGCTTTTATAGGTCAGACAATTGAAAGTGTGTTGATGCAAAAAACAAGTTTTACATACCAGTTGGTTATTGGAGAGGATTGCAGCACTGATAATACTCGAGAAATTTGTGAGCACTACGCCAAAAAGTTTCCTGATACTATAAAACTTTTACCAAGTTTAGGTTACAATCAAGGATTAATTGCTAATTATATGCGAACTGTTGCAGCCTGCGATGGAATATATATTGCAATTTGTGATGGAGATGACTATTGGACTGATGCTTTCAAATTGCAAAAACAAGTTGATTTTCTTGAAGCAAATCCAGATTTTTCTATTGTTGCTACAAATTATGAGTTGCTGCATCCTAATGGAGATGTAGAGCAAGTTAAAAAACTGCGTCAAAAACTGGAGTTTACATTTGAGGATCTAGTGTATGATAATTTAATTACTTCTGCTACAGTGCTCTTTCGGAATCATTTACAATTTGATCCATTGCCTCAGTGGATCTTGCAATTTCCATACGGCGATTGGCCTACTTATTTATGGATTTTAAGAAACGGAGGTAAACTTTACTTTCTACAAGATTATACTGCCATGTACAGGCTTGGTATTGGAGTTTCGTCACCCATAATTGCCACAAGTAGTTCACTTCTTGAGGTTAACATAGGAATTTTAGAATGTATGGTACAGGATCACTCTTTTGCGTCACATCAAAAAACCATAGCAAACAGTTTGAGTCGCCTTAAAGTGAATCGGATGACGAGTTACAACATGGAGGGGCAATTTAGAAAAGGATTCATATGCTTCCTGAAAAATATTTTGCAGTTAAAATCGAATTGGCAAGTGGTAAAAATGTATTTTTATTCCTTAAACAAACGTTGGAGTAAGCAATACTAATAAAATACTCCAACTTTTTATAAATAACGGATTTAAATTTACCTCATGAAAATACTCATGGTAGCCATTCCCAATCATCATTTTTTTCAATGGGTGAACCAATTGAAAGATAGTGGGCATGAAGTATTTTGGTTTGATAGTACTGATGGCGGAGGTATAGTTGAGAAAATTCAATGGGTACACCAAATTAAAGGTTGGAAGTTGAGGTGGGATTTTCCGTTTAGACACTTCATCAAGTCTCGATTCCCGAAAGCGTATAGCCAAATTCAAAAAATTAACGAACGCAAGCTTGCTGAAGTTTTTGAAAAAAAGTTGCAGCAAATCAAACCTGATGTAGTGCAGTGTTTTGAAATGCAACTTGCGGGAATACCTATTCTTGAAGTAATGGAAGAATATTCCAATATCCCTTTGATTTATAGTTCCTGGGGGAGTGATTTGTTTTATCATAAAGAAATGGGTCTGTCATCACAAAACGTGCATCGCTTTTTAAAACGAGTGGATTATTTAATCACGGATTGCCATAGAGATTACACGCTTGCACTACAAAATCAGTTTCGAAATTTTTTTCTAGGCGTTTATCCAGGAAATGGTGGAATTGCATATCCTAAAAGAGAGATACTGCCTTGGCACAAAAGAAACTGCATTATTATAAAAGGATATGATGATGAGGTTGGGAAAGCACTGGAAATAGGTAAAGCACTAGAACTGGTTGATCCTGTGTTGCTTTCGGATAAAAAAATTATTGTTTTTAGTGCTGATGCAGTGGTGGAGGCGTTTTTTAAAAATTCAAAAAAACTCCAAAACTACGATGTTGAAATACAACCTAGGAATCAATTTGTCCCAAATGAAATTCTGTTGAAACAAATGGGGCAAAGCATATTGTACCTTGGTAACAGCCTGTCAGATGGTATGCCCAATAGTTTACTTGAGGCTATGGGTATGGGGGCTTTTCCCATTCAGTCTAATCCTGGCGGAGTTACCTCTGAAATTATTGAACATCAAAAAAATGGGCTTTTGATTGCAAATCCGTTGGATGTTACGGAGATTGCGCATCATATAACAACTGCTTTGCAGCACACTACCCTCAGGGAAAAAGCACAAGAATACAATGTTGCCTTTTGTACTAAAAACTATGATAGAGCAGTATTGCAATCACAAATAGTACATTTGTACGACTCAATTACGGTTTAGCTTTACTACAATATGGATATCTCTTTTTTAATTGTTACTAAAAACCGACCCGATGAATTGCGGTATACGCTATCACGGTTGCAAAATCTTGTGACAATTGATAAGCATGAAGTTTTAGTATTTATTGATGGGTGTGAGGCTACTCAGGCATTGGTTACAGAATTTGGTTGGGTCAAATGGACCGTTTGGAATCATAGTATTAGTGCTTCTCCGGCAAGGGCTATTTTGTATCAAAAAGCGGTGGGTACTATATTCATTGGTCTTGATGATGATGCACATCCTATTAGTGCTGATTTTATTCCAAAGGTACAACAGCATTTTGAGACTAATCCTCAACTGGGAATCTTGGCTTTTCAGGAAGTTAAAGGAATTTACCCAACAGATGATTTAGCTTTGCTTCAAGCAAAAAATAAAACATCTTTTTATACGAATGATTTTGTAGGTTGTGGTTTTGCTATAGCCAAAAAAGTATACGCCATTACCAATGGGTTCCCTACGTGGATCGATATTTATGGGGAGGAACCTTGCGTGGCTTTTGAGGTTTTGGATACGGGCTATTCTATATTTTTTGCACATGATATTGTAGTCAATCATAGAATTGACATCGAAAAAAGAAAATTGCAAGGCAAGAATTACTTCCGATTTGAACGACAGTTACGCAATAGTTTCAAACTCTATCTGGTCTATTATCCTAATCCTTTGCCTGTAATAGCGCGCTTGCTTTTTCATAATTTCAAGCGCTATGCTTGTACTGATTTTGTTTTTTTTAAATTGTATTGGCGCGCTGTAGGACACATGATATTTACTTTATTTGATACCTTAAAATACAGATCTCCTATTCAAAAGAAAACGCTTAAATCAATTCAAAAATTAAAAAATATGCCTTACTAATATGCTTTTTAACACCCTCATGTACGCCTTATTTGTACCCATAGTTTTTGTGGTGTATTGGTATGTTTTGGGTAAATCAAGCAAGGCTCAAAATATTTTTTTGTTGTTGTGTAGTTACTATTTTTATTCTTGTTGGGATGTCCGGTTTCTTGGATTGTTGTTGTTTTCAACTGCTTTAGATTATGTATCGGCGTTAAAAATGCAAAATTCAAAATCAGAACAAGTCCGAAAGATATGGTTCTGGACAAGCATCGGAATTAACATTTCTTTCCTCGGAATTTTTAAATATTATAACTTTTTTGCAGTTTCTATGCAGTCAGCACTGCAGGTGTTGGGTTGGGATATTGATTTGTATGTGTTGGAAATTATTTTACCAGTCGGAATTTCATTTTACACTTTTCACGGACTGTCTTACGTGATTGATGTCTATAAAAAAAGACTGGTTCCAGAGCAAGACCCCATAGCTTATGCTTTGTTTGTATCTTATTTTCCCCTTTTGGTTGCTGGGCCTATTGAGCGAGCCACCCATTTATTACCCCAACTCAAAAAAAACAGAACATTTTCATACCAGCAAGCAGTAAATGGATTGTACCAAATAGTGTGGGGATTGTTTAAAAAAATTGTGATTGCTGATCAGTGTGCGCTTTACGCCAATGCAATTTTTAATAATGTACCACAGGAATCCGGAAGCACCTTATTTATGGGAGCATTATTTTTTGCGTTCCAAATTTATGGCGACTTTAGTGGTTACTCAGATATTGCTTTAGGAACCTCAAAACTTTTTGGAATAGAGTTGCTTCAAAATTTTTCATTCCCCTATTTTTCCAGAGATATTGCTGAGTTTTGGCGTCGTTGGCACATATCATTATCCTCTTGGTTCAAAGATTATGTGTACATCCCACTGGGAGGTAGTGCAGGCTCTCGTTTTTTTAAAATCCGAAATGTTTGTATCATTTTTTTATTGAGCGGTTTTTGGCATGGAGCCAATTGGACGTTTATTGTTTGGGGACTTTTACATGCTTTGTATTTTGTGCCCTTGTTATTGGCGCAAAAAAATCGAAAGCATATTGAGATAGTAGCTTTTTCAAATACATGGCCTAGTGTTAAGGAGGTTTTTCAAATGGGTACTACTTTTTTAATGACAACCCTAGCGTGGATTTTTTTTAGGGCCAATTCTTTGTCTGCTGCTATTGATTATATTTCGGGTATTTTTTCAATTTCTTTATTTACAATACCCAGTGTACGCCCGACCAATGTTTTAGTACTTATTTTATTTTGTATCACTGTAGAATGGTTTGGACGTAGGAATGCATTTGCATTAGAAAACTTTAATTTACAAGGAAATAGAGTAGTTAGATGGTTTTTTATAAGTTTTATTTTAATTCTCATTTTCGTGTTTAGTAGTCCTGTAGAACAACAATTCATCTATTTTCAATTTTAATATGCGCCGTTTTATCCTCCATAGTGTCCTTTTTTTAGCTATTTTTTTTGTGGTGGATAAGATGTTTTATTTTTTCTTACATCATGCGCCTACACTGGAGTACGACACGCGTTTAGAACAAATATTAGAGGGAAAGATGAACAAAGAGGTGTTGATTTTAGGGTCTTCAAGAGGCGCAAATAATATTTTGGCAGGACAAATAGAAAGCAAAACAAGGCACAGTACATACAATCTTTCCTATCCTGGATCAGATGTTAGGTTTCATTATTTTGTATTAAAATCAGTTTTGAAATATAATAAAAAGCCAAAAATGGTAGTCTTAACCATTGATAATCCGCATGAATTTGTAAATGAAAAAACACTTAATTTTCGTTTTGATCGTTTGTATCCATTAGCTAAATACAATTATATCACACAAGAGTTGATCCGTCAAAAAGAAAAAAATGTGCTTTCGTGGGTTTTTTGTTTGGCGCGTCTCAATCGATCACATTTTTCAGTTTCAAAAGTAGCTATTCCGCTTGACGGAAAAATTGATGCTTGGGGTTCCATGCCTTTTTATAACAGAAAAGCTTCTTTTATTGGTAAAAAAAATTCGGTTCAATTGTACAATAGTGCTTTAGAAAATACAGAAAAAATAACCGCTTTTAAGGCGTTACAACAATTGTGTTTGAAAAATAAAATACAATTAGTTTATGTTTTTCCTCCCAGTCATGGGGCATTCGACAAACAATTTTACAAGCGGTTTTTAAAAATGGTGCCTGCACATGATGTTATGGTTTACGATACCCTGAACACGATTTATCAAAAGGAAGCTAGTTTTCATGACGAATCCCATTTGCAGCAAAAAGCCGCCCAAGTTTTTACAAATGAAATAAGTACCTTTATACAAAATAAAAATTACCTGAAATGAAAAAAATAGGTTTGATTCCGCTACGCAAAAACTCTAAAGGAATACCAGGAAAAAACAAGAAAAAAATGTTGGGGAGACCCTTGTTTTCTTGGGTTTTGAGTGAAGCTATTTTTTCAAATTTAGATGAAATATATGTGTTTACAGATGATACAGAAATCATTCACTATATAGAAAAAGAATACCATTGGAGTTCAAAAGTAAAAGTACTCTTGCGAAGTGATGAGAATGCAACGGACACTGCCTCAACCGAAAGTGTTATGAATGAGTTTACTAAGCTTATAGCTCATGATTATGATGTTTTGTGCTTGCTTCAGGCTACGTCACCTTTAACCCAAAGAGCAGCAATTAATACCGTTTTAGCCAAAGTAGAGCAGGAAGCTTATGATGCAGCACTTACAGTGGTTAAAACACACCGTTTTATTTGGGATGCATCGGGTAAACCAAAAAATTATGACATCTACAACAGGCCTAGACGCCAAGATTTTGAAGGACTTTTGGTTGAGAACGGTGCCGTATATGCCACTACCAAAGCCGCTTTTGCACATTCAAAAAACAGAATAAGCGGCAAGATAGGACTTGTAGAGATGGGTGAAGAGTCTTACACGGAAATTGATTCAACTTCAGATTGGGAAATTGTAACACACTTGCTGGCTCATCGCTTGCAAAAAAGTAAAATGCATGATAAAATATCCTATTTGGTTCTTGATGTTGATGGTGTTTTTACCAATGGAGGGGTATACTATGGAGCTGATGGGGAATTGATGAAGTATTTTGACATGCGTGATGGTATGGGACTTGAAATAATAAGACAAAATCAAGTAGAAGTTGTAATTATGACCTCTGAAAACTCTGAATTGGTAAAAACCCGCATGAAAAAATTGCAGATAGAACATTGTTTTATGGGAGTCAAAGACAAATATTCATTTCTGGAACAATTTTTAAAAAATGAGGGAGCTTCTTACTCGCAAGTAGCGTATGTAGGTGATGATGTGAATGATTTGGCCAACATTTGTAGTGTCGGTTGGTCTTTTTGTCCAGCTAATGGAACTGAAATAGTAAAACAACATGCGGATTATGTTTTGACCCAAGCATCTGCTCAAGGTGCCATTAGGGAAGTGTGTGAGCGCATTATGAAATACAACCTGCGCTACTCTTAAAAATAAGCAGCTACTCAAACTGCATTATGCTACAATACGAAAAGAAATACAAATAATGAGATGGCATTTGTAAAGTCGAATGTTTTTGTAAAGTTCGATGTATGTTGTGAAAGCAATAGTGTTGAGGAGTTGTTTTTAGCCAAATATTAATACGGCAAAGTAATCGTTTTTATGAAAAAAATAATTTTCTTTGCTTACTAAAATTAAAAAAAATGAAGGCATACAAAGCACCTTATGTAATAGCTGAAATAGGATGTAACCATAAAGGAGATATGGTTATTGCAAAGGAATTGATTCATATTGCAAAGATTTTTTGTAATGTAGATGCCGTAAAATTTCAAAAACGCAACAACAAAGAGTTACTTACTCCAGAGCAGTACAATTCCCCTCATCCCAATAGAGACAATTCGTATGGCGATACCTATGGAGCGCACCGTGAGTTTCTAGAATTCACAGTGGAACAACATGCTGAGTTAAAAGAATATTGTGAATCAGTTGGATTAGTATATTCTACATCAGTTTGGGATGTAACATCAGCTCAAGAAATAGCCTCTTTAAAACCTGAATTCATAAAAATTCCATCGGCATGTAATAATAATTATGCCATGCTCGAATGGTTATGCGACCATTACAAAGGGGAAATTCATATTTCGACAGGAATGACAACGCAAGATGAAACGAAAGACATTGTTGACTTTTTCGTGAAAAAAGAACGCAATAAAGATTTGGTTTTATACAATTGTACTTCAGGATACCCAGTTCCATTTGACAGTGTTTGTTTGTTAGAAATTAACGCTTTGCAAAGTAAATATGGTGAAGTTGTAAAACAAATTGGTTTTTCAGGTCATCATTTAGGAATTGCTGTAGATGTAGCTGCCTATACCTTGGGAGCAGCTATTATTGAACGCCATTATACTTTGGATAGAACTTGGAAAGGCACTGATCATGCTGCCTCTCTTGAGCCTATGGGTATGCGCAAGTTGACACGAGATTTAAAAGCAGTTTACCAAGCGTTGTCAATGAAGGCAACGGATATTTTGCCAATTGAACAAGTGCAAAGAGATAAATTGAAGAATAGGAAGACTAACGCTTAATCAATTATTACTAAATCGAGGTGATAAGGATTGAGTCCTGTTAAAGTGAATATGAAAGATATATTTAAATTTGGTATTAAAACAGATAGGATTTATGGGCTGGATATTCTTCGGTGTTTTGCAATTCTTTTCGTTGTAGCTAGTCATGGCAATAATCTTTTGCCATTCATGGACTGTGAAATTTTGTCTTATTTGATTTTTGATGGTGTTAGTATCTTTTTTGTTCTTAGTGGCTATCTAATTGGCGGGATTTTAATAAAATTGTTAGATAAAAATAAATTGACTTTTACCCTTTTGGTTGGTTTTTGGAAGAAAAGATGGCTAAGAACCTTACCTGTTTATTTTTTAGTACTTACAGTGCTTGTCTCATTAAATTTAATTGTGAAACATAGTTTTAGCTTTGCATATTTAAAATATTACATATTTTCACAAAACTTGTTTTCAGCACATCCATACTTTTTTCCTGAAGCTTGGAGTTTAAGTATTGAAGAATGGTTTTATCTTATATTGCCAATCTTATTAGTTTTTTTCATAAATATTCTAAAATTTTCTACAAAACATTCATTCCTTATTTTAACACTAACTATAATTGCTACGATCAATTTATTTAGATTTTATCTTTATACTAATCTTGAGGTTAGTAGTTTGAATGATTGGGATTTATTATTTAGAAAACAAGTGTCAACAAGATTAGATAGTTTAATGTTTGGTGTATTTGGTTCCTATCTTTCATTTTATCATCAACGTCTTTGGGAAAGGCAAAAACAATTTTATTTTATAATTGGATTGGTCATATTGTTTTTTGTACAGTTTAGAACTTTTAATATTAGTTCCTTTGATTTATATGAATGTGTTTTTTCGTTTTCAACTGCATCAATAGGCACTTTATTATTGTTACCTTACTTATGTTCTATAAAAACTGGTAGTGGATTTCTTTTTAAATGTTGTACACTCATAAGTTTGATATCTTATTCAATGTATTTAATAAATTTAACGCTTGTACAAGATTGGATTTTAAAATTGTTTGATCTAATAAGTGGGTTTAAAAACGATGGTCATTTTTATTACGGAGTAAGATATTTGTTATATTGGATTTGCACTATTTCTTTGGCATTTTTGATGTATAAATTTTTTGAGCTTCCCATCATGAAATTGAGAAAAGATAAATAATAAAAAATAGAAGAATAGAAATATATTGTTAAATATTGCTTTTAAAACTTTTAGTGGAATGTGTTGATTTTCATGGTTTTTGTTAAGTGTGAATTGCCTCTATTTTATTTTATTACGATCATATTATATAAGTTTTGCACCCATTGCTTCAAGTGTTTTAGGCAGAGTAACGAAGTAAAAATGTATCGAAAAGTCGTATTGGATAACCGTATCTACGATTACTTTACATTTTGCAACAGAAATTCACGAAGCTATATTTTAATTTCTTAATTGAATCAACAAACTTCAACAGAAAAAGCAGTAGGTTTGTACGATTCAAAACGATATGGATCTACTTTTGTAAAGATTAAAACCAAGCATGCATGAATAAAAAAGTTTTTGTTTTTTTTCCAGATGGAGTAGGGTTGCGCAATTTTGCATTTACTCAGTTTAAGGAATTGGGAGAGGAACGCGGTAATACTATTGTATACTGGAATAACACGGTATTTTCACTTGAAAAAGAATTGGGTTATAAGGAATTACCACTCAAAAATCATAAAATACATCCACTAACACCTTTGTACACTCGAGCTAGAAAGCATGTTGAACTGAATGTATCTCAAAAAAAATTCAAGGACCCCGTTTACGCCACCTATAAATTTCCCTTTAGTTACAAAGGAATCAAAAATATTTTAAAGAGTGTCTTTACCCAAATACTCATTGGCTTTAACTCCTCTGAGGCAGGTATAATTCGCATTAGAAAACGAATCAATAGTTTAGAACGTTCTACAAAAAAATACCAGTATTGCAAAGCCCAGCTTCAAGCCCATAAACCAGATCTTGTTTTTTGTACCACACAGCGTGCCACACAATCAATAAGCGCATTGCTTGCTGCCCAAGATTTAGGAATTCCTACAGTAGGTTTTGTCTATTCTTGGGATAATGTTCCAAAGGCGATGCAACTCATAGAAACAGATTTTTATTGTGTTTGGAGTGATCTGATGAAAAAAGAAGTATTGACTTATTATCCGTTTATCAAAGAACATCAAGTTTTTGTAACTGGGACTCCACAGTTTGAACCTCATTTTGATACGCGTTTGGCACAAAGCAGAATGGATTTTTGTAACCAACATAATTTGGATTATCATAAAAAGTACATCTGTTTTTCGGGCGATGATGAAACTACCTCACCACTGGATCAGTTTTATTTAGAGGATTTGGCGCAAGCCGTACGAAGTTTAAACAGTAAAGGACATAATCTGGGAATAATTTACAGGAAATGCCCCGTAGATACTACCACGAGATATGAAAAAATAGTACAGCAATACCAAGATGTTATTGCTGTGATAGACCCTTTGTGGACCTCCAAAGGAACACAATGGAATGAAATTTTACCCACAAAAGCTGATTTAGGTTTGTTGTATAATGTATGTGAACATTCAGAATTTGTGGCCAATGTGTGTTCCTCAACTGTTTTTGATTTTGTTTTGCACAACAAATCCTGTTTGTATTTTAATTACGAGCAACCTCAATTGAAAAAAGGCATTCGGGATATAGGCCAAAACTATAACTATGTTCATTTTAGGAGTATGCCCAGCCCAGATGCTGCCGTTTTTTGTACCCATAAAAAAGATTTAGAATTCTTTGTTGAGCAAATTTTAGAAGAAAAAGTATCCAATGTTTCAGTAGGGAAAAAATGGTTTGATATTGTTGCGTCAAATCATCCATCAGTTGCGTCTAAAACTATTTGGGATACCATAGAAACTATTTTAAAAAACTAATATGTTTTTCAATTCACTTGCCTTTGCGGTATTTTTGCCCATTGTTTTTATCTTGTATTGGTTTGTTTGTAATAAAAACAAGTCCTATCAAAATGCACTTCTTATTGTAGCGAGCTATTATTTTTATTCGTGTTGGGACTGGCGTTTTTTATTTTTGTTAATTTCCTCCACGTTTTTAGATTATTACACGGGGATTCAAATAGAAAAAAGCAGTAGTAAAACGGCGCGCAAATTTTGGTTTTGGCTTAGTATAGCAATCAATTTAGGATTTTTAGGAGTATTTAAGTACTACAATTTCTTTGCTGATTCGTTTTCTCAATTACTAAATGGTTTTGGTTTTAAAACCAGTCCATTATTACTCCATGTGGTGTTGCCAGTAGGGATTTCTTTTTACACCTTTCACGGCTTATCTTACGTGATTGATATTTATTACAAGCGCATCAAAGCTGAATATAATTTTGTAGATTATTCCTTATTTGTGAGTTACTTCCCTTTGCTCGTGGCTGGTCCTATTGAGAGAGCGACCCATTTATTACCGCAAGTAAAAGTGAAGCGCAGTTTTGATTATCAAAAAGCTAAAGAAGGTGTATTTCAGTTCGTGTGGGGATTAGTCAAGAAAGTGGTCATTGCGGATACTTGTGCAACTTATGCGAATGCTATTTTTGATAATTACCCGTCTATGAATACCTTATCGCTCGTGTTGGGTGCTGTATATTTTGCGTTCCAAATATACGGTGACTTTTCGGGCTACTCTGATATGGCACTTGGAATGTCAAAATTGTTTGGGATTGATTTGTTAAGGAATTTTAATTACCCCTATTTTTCAAGAGATATAGCTGAGTTTTGGAGGCGTTGGCACATTTCGCTTTCTTCTTGGTTCAAAGATTATTTGTATATTCCGCTAGGAGGTAGCTCAGGAGGTATGGGTATGAAAATTAGAAATACCTTTATCATTTTCTTGGTTAGTGGTTTTTGGCATGGAGCCAATTGGACTTTTGTTGCATGGGGTTTTATCAATGCCTTGTACTTTTTGCCCTTGTTGATTTTAAATCGCAACCGTTCGAATATGGAAACGGTTGGTTTAAATTGGAATTTTAGCGGTATTAAAGTATTCTTTAGCATGCTGACTACTTTTGCTTTAACCTGTTTGGCTTGGATATTTTTTAGGTCCAAATCTATTGAGGCTGCCTATGAGTACATCGTACGAATGTTTTCGAATCGTATTTTTGAAATACAGTATTTAGAGAATCAAAGGTATAACTATGAAATTTTACTTCTGATAGTAGCTTTTGTTCTTGTAGAATGGAAAAATCGTCAGCAAGTAGAACCTATTTCTGGAAAATACAGTTATTTAAGGCTGAGTCTTTGTCTTGTTGCTATTGTAGCTTTAGGCACTTACGCTGATTATAAAGAATTTATTTATTTTCAGTTTTAAAAATAAATAAGATAAGAAAACCTCAAATTCAACCTCGAAAAAACAAATAATGAAGCAGTTTTTAATTTTTATTGGCAAAACACTCTTGATACTCCTTTTGTTAGCAGTGATCTTGGATGTTTTGTACACCTCTGTTTATTTGCAATCCTCCACAAGAGGAAAGATAGAACAGGTTTACAACTCAAAAGCTCAAAAATTTGATGTGGTTATTTTGGGATCCTCAAGAGCCAATAATCATTTTGTAACTCCATTGTTTGAACAAAAAGGGTTGCACGCTTTTAATTACGGAATGAGTGGTGGACATCTTTTTGAAGCCTCACTGCTATTAAAATTAATGATCGAAAAAAAGTATGTTATAAAAAATGTAGTTTTAGAAGCGGATTTGAATCTCTCCAACGAAAAGCGTGACGAGGGAGTTTCATCACATTTTCTACCATTTTTGCATCAATCTCAAACTATAGCAAATCATTTTTCGAATGAAACTGATTTTGCATCCATGTATTATCTACCGTTTTATAGGTATGTAGCATTTGATGCAAAAATAGGTTTTAGAGAGTTATTTAATGTAGTGCAACAAAAGCCTACGACTTTACTAGATAATTCAGGGTATTATCCTTTGTACAAAAATCCAAAGGCAAATATGAAGAATGATTTGACCAACTTAAAGCCTTTGAAAAACAAATACTTTGAAGAAATAAAACAGCTTTGTAAAGAGAATAACATTAACTTTATTGCTATCATGACGCCTATGTGTAGCAATACCAAAGGCATGAATTATTTTGAAAAAGTAAAGAAATTATATCCTGAAATTCATAATTATGAAAATGTGGTGATTGGAGATCAATATTTCTCATCTTGCGGACATTTGAATGATGCAGGAGCTAGAAAGTTTACCTCAGTTGTAATTGAGGATTTTTTTTAACAGTAAAGAACACAAAATTAAATAGAGCAGAATAAAAACGTCTATGGGTTAGAATAATACACTGGCCAATAAACTTGTAATCCATACCTTATGCACATTGCTTTTCTTACGCCAGAATATCCTCATAAGCAAGTGGCTCACGCTGCAGGTATTGGCACAAGTATTAAAAACTTGGTAGTAGCTTTAGCTAAACAAAAGATTAAGGTAACGGTTATTGTATATGGTCAGGCGGAAAATGCTCAACTTGACGAAAATGGAGTAACGATACATATTTTAAAATCAAAAAAATACCGATTTCTAGGCTGGTATTTGCATAGAAAATACATTCAGGATTATGTAAATGATTTGATAATCACCGAAAAAATTGATCTTCTTGAAGCACCTGATTGGACAGGGATTACTGCTTTTATGAAACTAAAAGCGCCATTGGTAATTCGTTTTCATGGTAGTGATACCTATTTTTGTCATCTTGAAAAGCGCAAACAAAAATGGAAAAATTTTTGGTTCGAAAAGCAAGCTGTTAAAAAAGCCAAGGCGTTTATAGCTCCCACAGCTTACGCAGGAAGAGTATCGAAAGAATTATTTGGAATTAAAAACAAAACTGTAAAAACCATTCATTATGGGTTGGCATTAGAAGATTTTCAGAATCCAAATCCAACACAATTTGATAATGGACTGTTATTGTACATAGGCACTATTATTAGAAAAAAAGGAGTTCTGGAATTGCCTGCTATTTTCAATATCGTGCGTACGAAATTCCCAGTGGCCAAACTGGTTTTGATAGGTGGAGATGCATCTGATATAGCAACGGGAGCAACCTCTACTTGGGAGTTATTGCAGCAAAGTTTTTACAGTGAAGACGTAAAAAATGTAACGTACTTAGGGAAAATACCGTATCAAGAAATCCAAAAACACATAAAACAAGCACAAGTATGTATTTTTCCTAGTTATGCAGAGACCTTAGGAATGGTGACAATTGAGTCTATGGCTTTGCAGAAACCTGTGGTAAATACCAATATTGGGTGGGCGCAAGAATTAATGGTAGATGCTGATAGTGGTTTTTTAGTGCATCCTGCAGATCATCAACAATTTGCAAATCGTATTCTAACTGTTCTGGAGCAGCGGCAACTTGGTATTGAAATGGGTAAGAATGCTAGCCTATATGTACAAGAACATTTTGATATCGAAAAAATTGTAGAGCAGAATATTCAATTTTATAAATCAATTCTTAAGAAGTGATAATAGTATATCATAGAGATAGTAAAGTTACTGCCGTTGATGGAGTTTCACCTGTGTTTTTTTCAAAGTTAAATAGAAGCAATATTGCGCATACTTTATTTCTTATAGCTAGGGAAAATCCAAATGCAAAAATAGTTTGGTGTCATGAAACCGTGAAGAAAAAACTGAATCTAACAGCCTTAGATGCGCTTTCAAAGCATAAAAATGTGATGTTGAGTTACAAAGGAGCAGCAGATTTGCCTTTTCAAAATGTAGTAGGTTATATAGAGCAATCTCCCTTTATAAAAGTCAATCACACCGTTACGTATCCTACGTGGTGCATGAGTTCAACCGTGGGAGTGATACACGCCTCGGTACTAGAGCGCTATAAATCACAGCTTAAACCCAATGTGAATTTGGATTATTTTTTGTGTTCTATTGCAAAAATAGGAATGATCAAAGGCCTATTTTGTTATGCTGCACCACAATTATTGTTTGATAATCAAGATGTAATTCATGAAAAGCCTATTAGTACCTTTGCAGCTTTTAAGTTTGTGAGTCAGCATTTTAAAAAGCAATGGGTGTTCTTTTTATTTTTTATGATGTTGGTTTATGAAAAACAATTGGCTTTTTTTCCTCTTTTAAAGGCCTTGTTTTTTAAAAGTCGCTTGCATATGGACCTTAATTTTGAGTCCTTAATGACAGATGCTGCCCAAGATGCTCAAGAGTTGCCTTCTATTGATGTTATCATTCCTACTTTGGGAAGGAAAGTGTATTTATATGATGTACTTCTAGATTTGGCTGCCCAATCTCATTTGCCTGTACATGTAGTTGTGATTGAGCAAAATCCTATTGCTGATAGTATTTCAGAACTAGAATATTTGCAAGAAAAAAACTGGCCTTTTGTTATAAAACACGTCTTTACACATCAAACGGGTGCTTGCAATGCACGAAATCTAGCTTTAGATCTAGTGGAAAGCGAGTGGGTATTTCTTGGAGATGATGACAACCGATTTGGACAACATTTGATTCGGGATGTGTTACAAAACGCAACAAAGTATGGCATAGAAGCTATAACTACTGCTTATTTGCAGCAGGGTGAAACTCAAATATTCAATACCATTCATCAATCGGGTATTTTTGGGTCGGGAAATAGTTTTGTAGCTGCACCATCCTTAAAAAACATTCGTTTTGATAAGGCATTAGAATTTGGTTATGGAGAGGATACTGATTTTGGTCTACAATTAAGAAATTCAGGTTGTGATATTATTTATTTTCCCAGTTTAAGAATCACGCATCTCAAAGCACCATCGGGAGGTTTTAGAACGCCACTGCCTCAATTATGGGAACAAGATTACCTCCAGCCGAAACCATCACCAACTATATTGTATGTGTATTTAAAACATTTTACCTTAGAGCAATTAAAAGGTTTTAAACTCTTACTTTTTTTTAAGCTTCTAATAAAAGAACCCATTTTAAAGAGTATTCTTTTTGTTCGTAATTTTAATAAAAAATGGGAAAGAAGCATTTTTTGGGCACAAAAATTAAAAATAGGACAACATGAGAATTAAATACGCCTATACTAAATTACTCAAAAGATGGGATGATTTTAAACAGCATCCTTTAACAAAAGATGATGTTTTGAAAGCTTTTTTTAGATATGTTTCGTTCAATAGTATTCAAAGTTTACATCCTAAACCAAGACAATATGATTGGATTGATGGTTTGAAGTTTTATGCTCAAAAAGGAGATGCAGGTATTGTGGCCAATATTTATTATAAACTATTTGACTACGAAGATTCTATGTTTTTGTTGCATCATTTAAAACCGAATGAGCTGTTTGTTGATGTTGGAGCAAATGTGGGACATTTTACTTTACTGGCAGCTGGAATATGTCAAGCAGATGTAATAGCTTTTGAACCAATACCATCCACATTTGTAAAATTGACAAAAAATATAGACTTAAATAATCTTTCGCAAAAAATTACAGCACATAATATTGGAGTAGGCGAAAAGGAATCCTTTTTGAATTTTACACAGCATAAGGGAGTCATGAATGCAGTTGCTTTAGACCAGGAATCAGGATGTGTTTCTGTTGAGGTAAAAAAACTCGACACAATTTTGGCTGATTTTGCCCCAAATTTCTTGAAAGTTGATGTTGAAGGTTATGAATATTTTGTTCTAAAAGGAGCAACAGAAATACTAAAGCGTGAAAGTCTAAAATATATTATTATTGAGTTAAACTCGTCTAATTTGAAATTTGGTCATACCAACCAACAAATATTTGAATTATTACTTTCGTTTAATTTTGTACCAATTCGATACGATGTGGAGAATAGAAAGTGTATTGAAATGGAGAGTTTTAACACGTTGACATTCAATACTATTTTTATTAAGAAAAGCAAATAATACAAATGGTCAAGATCTATACCAATCATCTGTTTATAACCCCTGAAAACCGGAAAGAAGTTTTTCCGTTGTTGTTTGATTTGTGTTATACAGATAATAGTATTTTGCATACCCTTTACGAGTTCGTACCAACTATTGAAGCGTGTGACGTAGCAATAGTTCCGGTAAATTTGCGACGGTTTGGTACTCGTAATGATTTAAATCAATTTATTTCTGAGGCCCAAAAAAAGCATAAAATAGTTTGGCTGTATTCTGGTGGAGATTTTGGACTAACATTAGACTCGGCTGTTCATGTATTTAGAAACGGTGGTTTTCATTCTAAGTTACCAAGCACTACTTTTATTTTGCCGTCTTTTATCAATGACCCCTTTCAAAATAAAGATCAAGGAGTAGTTGCTATTCCTAAAATTGCGTTGCCTCAAATAGGGTTTGTGGGGCATGCAGCTAATTCAATTACTAAACAGTTAAAAGAATTAATTGGGTATTGTAAAAATAATTTAGATATAATTTTAAATCGGGAGCAAGCTGATTTTCAAAGGTTTTATCCTTCTAGTACAAAACGTTATCATTTTTTAAAACAATTATCAAAAAGTGAAAAAGTAGCAACTAATTTTATTTTGAGAAAAAATTATAGTGCTGGTGCAAAAACAGTTCAGGACAAAGCCATTGCAAGACAGGAATTTTTTGATAATATTGCTGCTAATCCGTACACGTTTTGCATGCGTGGAGCAGGAAATTTTTCGGTTAGGTTTTATGAAACGTTGGCCATGGGAAGGATTCCCGTCGTGGTAAACACGGATATTCGATTGCCCCTAGATGATCAAATTGATTGGAGTAAACATTGCATAATGGTATCTGAGGAAAACATGATACAAGAGTTGGTTGCTTTTCACACTGATATTGAACCAAAAGATTTTATTCAAATGCAAATTGATAACCGTAATTTATGGCTGAATTTTTTAGAACGAGAAGCTTATTTTAGTACTATCTATGGAATTTTTAAAAATAAAATAAATGAAGTTTAGTCTCATTATATGTACTTACATGCGCCCACAAGCCGTGGTAAAACTGTTGCTATCTGTTGCGAAGCAGGCCCTTTATCCGGATGAAATTTTAATTATTGATGGGAGTGAGAATCAAGATACGGAAAATGCTATTGCACAACATAATTTTGATAAGGTGGCTTATTACAAAGTAAATGAATCAGAAAGAGGTTTAACAAAGCAAAGAAATTTTGGAATTCAAAAAAGAGCTAAAAATTCTCAAGTAATTTGTTTCCTTGACGATGATACCGTTCTTTCTCCAACTTATTTTTTTGAGATTATACAAACTTTTAAAAGTAATACAAATATTGTAGGGGTAGGTGGCGTTGCCACTAACGAAAATAAATGGCAAGAAAAAAAACAGAATATTTCTTATCATCCTAATTATTTTTATCAATGGGAAAATTACGTTTATCCCGAGGGATTACGTAATGTAGTTCGCAATTATCTGGGTTTGTCTTCTCCATTACATCCGGGAAAAATGCCTAATTTCTCTCATGGTCGCACTTGTGGTTATCCCTTGACAGGCAAAATCTATGATGTAGATTTGTTAATTGGTATGGCAATGTCCTTTCGGGCAAGTGTTTTTAATGAGTTGCAATTTTCTACTTATTTTGAAGGATATGGTTTATATGAAGATGCTGATTTCAGTTTGAGAGTCATGCAATATGGTAAAAATGTTATCAATACAAAGGCTCAATTGCACCACTATCACGAACCTTATGGTAGACCAAATCAATATAGATATGGTAAAATGGTTGTTCGAAACGGTTGGCACGTGTGGCGAGTGAAGAATGCAAATCCTAAAATCAAGGATAGGCTCAAGTGGCATGTAATTACAGTTTTGTTATTGTGCATCAGAGGTACAAATTCTTTGAGAGGCAATGATAAAAAAGCTGCATTTTTAGAAACCATAGGTAGAGTTGTAGGATGGATATCGGTTTTATTATCTCCGCCGCATGTACAAAATAAGAACTATGGAGAGCTTTAATAAAATTGCAAAAGATGCGCTAAGAATTCCGTTGGCTTTTCGAATAAAAAAGCTTTAAATTTGGATACCATAATTTACCCTACTGTATGCAAAAATACATTATTCATCCTGATACACATGCTAAATTAATATCATCTACAAAAGATTTTTTTCATTTTGAAGACGGTAGCGAGTTGCCTGTTTTTAATGGGATTCCAGTTCTTTTTGGATCGGAATCTATGTTCTGTTACGAGGATATTTGCAAAGCCAAAGTGACTACTCAAAATGGGGCTCATTTAGACACCTCAAACCTGAAGAATTATATCCGTAGAAAAATGTTACCTGCTTTATGTGCTGATTTTAACATGGATCAGCGGTATGCTGAACTAGCAAAAAGGTTGGCTAAAGGCAGTAAAGTGCTTATTGTAGGTGTGGGTGAAAAAGCTACTTATTATAAAAATATTTTCAGTGATTGTGAGGTTATAACCACTGATGTTCATGCTACTTTTAAACCCGATTACATTTTTGACGGGCATTATGTCCCGTTTGAGAATACTTGTTTTGATCTTGTTTTGGCGGCACAAGTTATAGAGCATACTTTGAATCCGTGGCTTTTTTGTGAAGAATTACAAAGGGTTACCAAAATAAATGGTTTTTTGCAAATAGAAGCTCCACAATCATTTCCATATCATGCTGAACCCTATGATTTTTTTAGATTTACTTTTACTGGTATGCGAAGTTTGTTTCGGGAATGTGCTGTTGTTACCACTGAAATTACGGAGGGAAATGCAGCAAATGTAGCGGTTACGGTATCTAATTTTTTTATCAATACATCTTCTACTAGATGGGTAAGAAGTGCGTGGTTGTTAGTCACTAGATTGACATTAGGATGGATGAAATATCTAGACCGCCCGAAAGTTAGTCTTACCAGACGATCCGTTTCAATGCCAAAAGGGTATGCGTTTACTTTTCAAAAAGATTCTCAGCCCCGATCTTCAAAAGACTTATTAACGGAGTTCTATCAATTAAAAAAATGAGACTTCTTGTAATAACTCATGTTCCTCATGTTCCTCGAGACGGGCATTATTATGCCTATGCTCCTTATGTTAAAGAAATGAATTTGTGGTTTAAATATTGTGATACGGTAACGATTGTTGCTCCTTTACAAAACGAAACGCATACAGTAATTGATACTTTTTACGCACACAATAGATTACAATTTGTACCTGTAGTACGTTTTGATGTGCTTCATTTTAAGAGTGCATTGCTGGCTTTTTTAAAAATTCCAAAAATTTGCATCCAGCTTTTTAAAGCAATGCAAAAGGCAGATCATATTCACTTACGCTGCCCCGGAAATATGGGTTTGTTGGGAAGTTTTGTTCAAATATTTTTTCCTAACACCCCAAAAACAGCTAAGTATGCAGGCAATTGGGATCCAAATGCAAAACAACCTTGGACGTATCGATTGCAAAAGTGGATTTTGAATTCTACTTTCTGGACCAAGAACATGAATATTTTGGTGTATGGTGAATGGAAAAATACCAGTTTAAATTGCAAACCTTTTTTTACAGCTAGTTATTCAGAAAACGAAATAGTTCCACTTGAACTATGGAGCCCAAATACTGCCTTTACGTTTGTCTTTGTGGGTGCATTGGTACCGGGGAAAAATCCTCTTTACGCCATAAAACTTATCGAAAAATTACTATATCAAGATTGTAGTGTTACTTTAAAAATCTATGGTGACGGACCTTTAAAAGTTTCTTTAGAAGAGTATATTAATACTAATAATTTGTCTCAATGGATTACCTTAATGGGGAATCAAAGTAGTGAAGTGGTAAAAAATGCCTATCAATCCAGTCATTTTGTGATATTACCATCAAATAGTGAGGGTTGGCCCAAAGCCATTGCCGAAGGGATGTTTTGGGGTTGTATTCCACTGGCAACTGCTGTATCTTGTGTTCCAAATATGTTAGATTTTGGCAAAAGAGGAGTTTTGCTTACCATGCAATTAGAGCAGGATAGTAAAGAGATTTTTGCTCTTTTACAAGATGCAACTAAGCAAGAAACACAACGCAAAGCGGCAGCTGATTGGTCCAGAGCATATACCATAGAGCGTTTTGAAAACGAAATCCAATTGCTTTTACATCCATGAGAATCATACAACTTATAGATACACTTGCTGCTGGTGGAGCTGAACGAATGGCTGTGAATTATGCTAATGCACTCAACACAAGAATAGATTTTTCGGGGATTGTATGCACGCGTCAGGAAGGACCATTGCGAGAGCATATTGGATCTAAAACCGCTTATTTTTTTTTAAACAAAAAAAGAACCCTTGATTTTAAAGCTATTTGGGCTTTGCGCCAATATGTTACTCAACATAATATTGAAGTCATTCATGCGCATAGTACTTCCTTCTTTTTAGCTTTTATGGTAAAACTGTTACGTCCTTCTTTGCAGTTGGTTTGGCATGATCATTATGGAGATAGTGAGTTTTTAAAGGCTAGACCCACACTGGCATTGCGGTTAGCCTTGCCATTTTTTAGTGGGATTATCGCAGTAAACCAAAAATTAAAAAATTGGGCTGAAACTAAAGGGTTTGGTAATAATGTTATTTATTTAGAAAATTTTACTACGCCCCAAAAGCTCGAGCAAAGCACAAGTAAGTTACATGGTGAAGTGGGAAAACGAATTGTATCTTTAGCTAATTTGCGGCTTCAAAAAAATCATGCTCTACTTTTAGAAGTTGCAGTATTAGTCCAGAATTCCCATCCTAACTGGACCTTTCATCTTGTTGGGAAAGACTTTAATGATGATTATTCGAATAATTTAAAAAAAAATATTGTAGCTCTTAATCTTGAGAAAACCGTTTTTATCTATGGAACAAGAAGTGATGTTTCAAATGTTTTACACCAAGCTACAATTGGGATATTAACTTCATCTTCTGAAGGGCTAGCTCTCGCTTTGTTAGAGTATGGTACTGCAGGCTTGGCCACCGTTGTAACTGATGTCGGGGAAAATGGAGCAGTAGTTAGCAATGGTGAAAATGGGTATCTCGTAGATCAAAATTCAAAAAGATTCTATGAAAAACTACTGCTTTTGATGCAGGATGAGGTAAAACGAAGTACTTTTGGCGCAAAGCTGAAAGAAACTGTTCATGCAAAATTCTCAGAGGAGCATGTGATTTCACGTTATTTAAGTTGGTTGGAAAAGCGCAATACATGAAAAAAGAAGATAGATCCTATTTGTTTTTAATTGTCTTGCATGTTGTAATTGGCATGCTGATATTTATGCTTCCTTTTGTGGCTAAAATTTATGGTTTTGCCATTTTTGTAGTAGGTGCTTATTACATTATCAAAACTCAAAATGTAAATAATGAATGCTTAAAAGTTGCCGCTTATGTTGTGGGTAGCGAAATCATTTTAAGAATGACAGGAGGTAATATATCCTATGAGTTTTCAAAATATGAAGTTATTATTTTTTTGTTTTTAGGCATGTATTTCAAGGGGTTTTCGCGATCTGCTTTTCCGTATTGGATTTTTTTACTGTTACTCATTCCTGGTGTAATCATGGCCACCTTTGTTCTTAATTTTAATTCGAATATAAATAATGCTATTGCGTTTAACATTTCTGGTTCTGTTTGTTTGGCTTTTGCCTCTTTATATACCTATCGGAGAAAAATAAGTTTGGAACAAATGAATTCCATTCTTCTTTGTGTGGGATTACCTATCTTGAGTTGCACGGTTTATCTTATTTTTTATACCCCTAATGTTAGGGATGTAATTACAGGTACAGCTTCTAGTTTTGAAACATCAGGAGGTTTTGGGCCTAATCAAGTTGCTACTTTTCTAGGCCTTGGAATGTTTATCTTTTTTTCGAGAATTATTTTAGAGTCAAAGAGCACTTTTTTGGTAATACTTAATTTAATAGTAGCCTTAAATATTAGTTACAGGGGTATGGTTACTTTTTCAAGAGGAGGTATGATTACTGGGTTTTTAATGATTATCATGTTGCTTCTGTTTTTATATTTCAAATCAAATGGAGCGGGAAAGGTTAAATTGAGTTATATATTTATTATTATTTCACTTGCTATGATGGCTATTTGGTCTTACTCTTCCTATCAAACAGGTGGACTTATTGATAAACGTTATGCCAATCAAGATGCGGCAGGAAGATCCAAAGAAAGTCAGTTTACCGGAAGAGAAGATGTGGCTCAAAACGAAATTAATATGTTTTTTAAAAATCCGATATTGGGCGTTGGGGTTGGAAAAGGAGTAGAAATTCGGGAACAGGAAATGGGGATTAAAATAGCGTCACATGATGAAATAACTAGAATGCTTGCTGAGCACGGATCCTTAGGCCTGGTAGGATTATTAATTTTACTAGTTACACCTTTTGTTTTATTTGTTGAAAACAAGTTTAACATGTATTTAATTTGTTTTGTAGTGTTTTGGTTTCTTACAATTAATCATGCAGCCATGCGTACTGCCGCACCTGCGTTTATATATTCTTTGGCATTGTTAAATGTGCAACTACGCCCTTCGTCAAGAGACGAAACACAATGAAGTGTGTGTTTACATCATAGTTACTATTTCATTCTTTTCTTTATGTTGTAGTATTCTTTTGCTTTTTTTGAGTTGCTATTTTTGTTAAAAAAATACCGATTTTCTAAAATTATCTGCTCTTAAAAGTACTATCTTGCAGTACCAATCATAAATACCACTTATGTTTTCCATTGGCAAAATACACTTTGAAATTTCAGAGCGAAAGTTAATTTTACGACTTTTTGACGTTCTGTTTGTTTTGACAGCCTTATATCTATTGGGTCAGTTTTTGGTGTTTGATTATTTTAGTATTTCAACAACTAATTATTATTGGACAATAGTCCTTGCAGTGTACATCAATTTCTTTGGTACCATTTTCGAAATGTACAATTTGCAGGTAGCAAGCAATCAATTTCAAGTTTTAAAAAGTACTTTAATTACCGCCTCTGTTACTGCGCTGGTATATCTGTTAACCCCTTTTTTCTCGCCTGTTTTACCAAGTAGTAGGCTTCAAATCTTATTGTTTTTCAGTGTTACTTTCCTCTCTTTATATGCTTGGCGCATCTTGTATGTTGTTTTTTTAGCTTCTACTAGATTTTATCAAAATGCAGTTTTAATTTGTGACCAAAAACGAGTTCAAGAACTTATAGATGGTCTTGAAGATATTGACCCGCATTATAAAATTTTAGGGTATGCTAATGTTTCACAACCTGATACAGAAAGTAAACATTACAACTATGTGCCTGAAATCACGGCCAATGATCTGTTGCAATTTGTCAAAGAAAATAAAGTATCTGAAATTGTTGTGGCTACAAATCATGAAGAGGGTATGGATACTATCTTGTATCAAAATTTACTTCATGTTTTAGAGTCGGGAACAGTAATTAGAGAATACACTCAAGTATACGAAAGTAAAACCCAGCGTATTCCTATTCAGTACATGGAAAAAGATTTTTACCGCTGCTTTCCTTTTAGTCGAAGCAATCATAACAAGTTGTATTTATTAATTGTGAGATTCTGTGAGATTGCAATTGCTTTGTTAGGTGTTTTTATTGGTTTGTGTTTGATTCCATTTTTGTTGATTGGAAATAGTTTGGGTAACAAAGGGAGTTTATTTTATTTTCAAGAACGAGTTGGAAAAAATGGAGTAGTTTTTCAAATCTTGAAATTTCGTACAATGATTGAAAATGCTGAAAAAAATGGTGCTGTTTTTACCACGATAAACGATTGTCGTGTTACTGCTTTTGGTAAATTTTTAAGAAAAACTAGAATTGATGAATTCCCACAATTTATCAACATCCTAAAAGGCGATATGTCAGTTATAGGTCCGCGTCCGGAACGTCCTGTTTTTGTCAAAGAAATAGGAGCTATAATGCCATTCTATGATACTCGTCATATTATAAAACCGGGCCTTACGGGTTGGGCACAGGTTAATTATTCCTATGGCGATACCATATCAGATAGTGTTATAAAGTTGCAATATGATTTGTATTACATCAAGCACCGCAGTATTTACCTAGACCTTAATATAGTGTTTAAAACCATTACAACCGTTTTGTTTTATCGCGGGCAGTAAATTATAATTATGATTGAAGCCTTAGATAATAATTGGAATTTTTCGTTTGTTTTGAATGGCAATTCTAACTAAAATGATTCCAGAAGTTACAAGTAATGGCAACACAAGAATAAGATGAACTTTGTTGATCATTATTACCAGATAAACCAGTAAGCAAAGGAGGTTAAAAAGAGCAAGTCTATAGATCTCTCTTTTATTTTTTCTCCAAAAAAAGAATAAAAAGCCAAGTAGCGTAGGATTAAATAGCAAAATATTATAATTATTTGCTAGTTCAAGATGCAAGGAATAGAACCATGCAAAAGTGAAAAATAACCCAATACAAGCCATGATACTCAAGAAAAATAAATTTACAAATCGCTTGTTGAGTGCCACTATAAAAAAAAGTAAAGCGAAATAAGTGTAAGGATTGTTCCAATACGAAAACGGAGCTTCCTGGTTGAGTGAAAGCAGTGTTTTAGTTTCTGTTACAATAGGTTTGGTTTGGTATTTAATTTTTTTCAAGCTTTCCAATAATTGAAAGGGTAAAAAAAGTTGTGTTCCTAGTTGATCTACTTTGGTTCCAAAAATGATACTTGTTCCTAGTTTTTCGTAAAAGTGATTTTGAAAATAGGGAAACAAAATAGCTCTGTATGTCTCGTCTTGGTGGGATTTATTTACAATTAGTTTCGTTTGGAGCGTTTTATTGATCAAATCAACCACCATTGAGGTGCAATTTTTATCTATAAATTTGTAGGTGTAATAGCTAGATCCTGATGTAAGGGACTCGTTCAAGGCATTAAATATATCTTGTTTTTGGGCGGTAGAGAGTTGTAGTTCTTGTTCAAAAACAGCTCTTTCTTCATATTGATATTGAGATATAAATTCGGAAAATGTATGGACTGCAGCAAAATATTGCAAGTCTCCTTTTACAAATTTCATAACAAAATTTGGGGTTTGAAAATCAAATGCACCATAATTATAAACCAAATCCAAAGCATTTGCTGGATCTTGTATGCGAAGTGCTGTGTGTCCAAAAAGGGAATACGACTCGTTTCCAGTGCCACAAGTAAGCACACTAATCTTGCAATTATTTGATAAAGCAGTATTTTGACTGAAAACCCATTGAGATGCGATTAAAAAACAAAGTAAAAGTGCATTTTTTTTAATCATTGATGCTAGCATGTTCATGTAGTTTAGATGGATTTGTAGTAATGAAACAGAAAACAAATATAAAAATAATAAGCTTTGACCTCTTTTTTTTGTTCAAAACAAACTTGAAAACCTTTACAAAATTAATAATCTGTCAAGAAATTTTAATTTCTAAACATGCTTAAGTCAACCTTTAAGGAAAAGATATTAGAATACAAAGCCGTGCTTTGATTGCCAATATCTGTCAAAGCATAATCTATTTGAATGCCTTTGTACTTGAATCCTAATCCCACATTAGGCTGAAAACCTACTTTTTCACTACCGTCAAGTTGCATTACGTTTTGAAAATTCCCCATTCCAGTTCGGATAAAAACCAAATCGGTATAGCCAAATTCTAGTCCTACAGCAGGATCTATACTAATGCCATCTGTTGAAATCAAATCATTTGTTTTAGCAAACCGCATGTTCATATTAACCGCCGCTTCAATACTGTAATCGTATCTAAATGTTACTTTTTTTGCAAGTCCTAGTTGGACTTTTGGTGCAGTAATTTCGGCGCTTTCGGGCAATTCTTGGTTTTCACCTGGAATAGCATTCGCAATTTTTTG
This sequence comes from Flavobacterium sp. FPG59, assembly GCF_002150205.1. Lineage (NCBI taxonomy): Bacteria > Pseudomonadati > Bacteroidota > Flavobacteriia > Flavobacteriales > Flavobacteriaceae > Flavobacterium > Flavobacterium sp. FPG59. The sequence goes on from NZ_MTCA01000002.1 coordinate 43,419, forward strand.
GTATTCTTTTTCATTGATATCCCATACGTTGTAGGTAGTGGTAAGATCTCTAACCATCAATCCAAATTGCCAGTCGTTTTTTTCAAATTGTATTCCAGCATCAAAACCAAATCCCCAAGAATTGGCAAATTTCCCTATGATACGCCGAATTATTTTCGCATTAATCCCATATTGAAATCCGGGCACGGGTAGCTTTCGAGCATACGAAAATGTAAAGCCATAATCAGCTGTTGAAAATAAGCTGATTCTATTGTAGTCAATATTTCCTTCGCTATCAATAAGTTCAGTAGTGTTCAAAATATCATCCACCCCAAAACGGATCAATGAAATTCCCCATGCACTGCGTTCGTCAATAGGACTTGCGTAGGCTAGATAATCGTATTGAGCAATATTGGCAAAATAATTGGCATGCATAAATGAGACTTGATGGTCCTCAAGAGCCACAAGTCCCGCAGGATTCCAGTATCCAGAGTTTACATCTTTTGTAGAGGCCACGACCGTATTTGATCGGCCTAGTGCCGCAGCATCAACACCAATATTCATAAACTCGTTAGAATATTTTCGAACTGTTTGACCGCTAACAATGGCGCTTGTGCAAAGTGCCAGCAGTAAAAGACTTTTTTTCAAGTATATGGTTTTTATGTAGTGCTATTTTTTATCAAAAATAGAATTTTTTAATGAGCTGCATGCTATATGTAAACTGAATTATAACGTTAATGCACTTGTAATAGTATGACAGGTATTGGTAAAATAATTTTAATAAATGTGTAGCGTTATTATTTATAGCTACTCTTTTAAAAAAAAACGTGTATTTCATAGACATATTGTACTAAATTTGTCCTACTAATTTATAACGCTCCACAGATGATGCTTAAAAAACACATTCCTAATATTATCACATTACTCAATCTTTTTTCTGGTTGTATTGCGCTTGTTTTTGCTTTTCATCAAGATTTTAAAATGGCTTTCTTTTTTGTTTGCCTAGGGATTTTTTTAGATTTTTTTGATGGTTTTTTTGCTCGTTTGTTCAAGGTGTCTAGCCCATTAGGGTTGCAACTTGATTCATTAGCTGATATGGTTACAAGCGGTGTAGTACCAGCGGTGGTTATGTACCACATGATGATTAGTAATTTAAGTACTGCGGCAGCTGCACCATGGCAGTATTTTCCTTATTTAGGTTTTATAATTGCGCTAGGTTCTTGCTATAGATTGGCTAATTTCAATATAGACACCCGTCAATCCGATTCTTTTATAGGTCTTCCCACACCAGCAAATGCACTTTTTATTTTAAGTTTACCTCTTGTATTAGCAAGTACTGATTCATTAATTGTAATTGAATTACTAACTAATGATTGGTTTTTATTAGTAATCACACTATTGAGTGCTTTCATGCTTAATGCTGATATTCCCCTGTTTTCATTGAAAATTAAAAAGTTTAGCTTTAGAGAGAATGCATTACAAATAGTATTTCTTGTAGTTTCACTTTGCCTTATGCTATTTTTCGGGTTTCTAGGAATTCCGTTGTTAATTACTTTTTATATCCTTCTTTCTGTAATTCAAAATAAATTTTTACAAAAGTAATTTTTGTAATGAGAAAAAAAGTCAGCACAAGAAAGCATTCGTACAATAGAACGACGACTAGAAAAACGAAGCGCTCTAAAAGCAATCTTTTTTGGTGGTTTTTAGTTGTTTGTTTTTTTGGTCTAATTTTATATCTAGGCTATCATTATAGAGGAGGTCTTGCGTATTATTTGGGATTAAAATCCAATAAAATAAATTCACAAACTGCCGAAGAAAAGCGAATTTCTGATATAAGAAACGTTCAAGTTCTTGAAAAAAGTAACGGAAAAAGTGTGGGTATAGATGTTTCTGAATACCAAGGAAAAATAAGTTGGTCTTATGTTGATACGTTAGAGCAGCAATATCCCATTCAATTTGTATTTATAAGAGCCACGGTGGGAAAAGATCGAAAGGATAGAAAATTTGATCAAAATTGGGCTGGCGCCAAAAAAAATAAAATGATTCGAGGAGCCTATCATTATTACCGTCCCAATGAAAATTCAATAGAGCAAGCCCGACTTTTTATAAAGACGGTTAACCTGCAAAAGGGAGATTTACCTCCAGTGGTTGACCTTGAAAAGCTTGCAAAAAATCAATCTATTCAAAATTTAAAACTTGGTTTGAGAAGATGGCTGCAGGCGGTTGAAGCGCATTATCAAGTAAAGCCCATCATTTATACCGGAGAACGTTATTATGATGATTTTTTAAAAGAGGAATTTAGTGACTACCTTTTTTGGATAGCCAATTACAATTTTTATCGAGAAGAGATGAAAGACAATTGGCTGTTTTGGCAATTTACAGAGAAAGCCACGGTACCAGGAATAAAAGGCAATGTAGACGTAAATATTTACAACGGAGATTTACAACAATTACAACACATTACCCTAGAAGAGTAGCCGTAAAGACAAATTAATTTTATTACCGAGATTAAAATTCTAACTTTCTTTTTCTCAATTCAAAATTTTGACCAAGATACACTCTACGTACCATTTCATCTTCTACTAATTCTTCAGGAATTCCTGCTTTAAGAATACCACCTTCAAACATTAAGTAGGTTTTGTCAGTAATAGCAAGAGTTTCTTGTACGTTGTGGTCTGTGATTAAAATACCAATATTTTTGTTTTTCAATTGCGCCACAATTCTTTGAATATCTTCTACCGCCACTGGATCTACACCTGCAAAAGGTTCATCTAATAAAATAAATTTAGGGTCGGTGGCTAAACAGCGTGCAATTTCGGTTCTGCGTCGTTCTCCACCCGAAAGTAAATCACCACGGTTTGTACGAATGTGTTCTAGGCTAAACTCTTCAATTAAACTTTCCATTTTAGCTTCTTGTTCTGCTTTTGAAAGTTTAGTCAACTGCAATACACTGAGGATGTTATCTTCAATGCTTAATTTTCTAAAAACCGATGCTTCTTGAGCAAGATATCCTATGCCTTGCTGTGCACGCTTGTACATAGGATAATCTGTTATGTTTAAATCGTCTAAAAAAATATTTCCCGAATTGGGTTTAACCAATCCTACTATCATATAAAATGAAGTGGTTTTTCCAGCGCCATTTGGTCCCAGTAAACCCACAATTTCGCCTTGATTTACCTCTACAGAAATCCCTTTTACTACGCTTCTACCTTTGTAGGTTTTAATTAAATTTTCGGCTCTTAATTGCATTTACATTATTTGTTTAATGGGTTTGTAGTCCACTGGAAATGGGTACTTTCAAATTATTTAGTTGATTTATTCTTTTTGATTTCTAAAAAAAAAGCTGTTTAAGAAATTATTATTTAGCTTCGTTTTCTTCTAATGCTTCCCAAAATTCATAAGCTCTACGCAAATGAGGAACAACAATAGTACCGCCTACAAGTGTAGCAATTCCCAAAGCTTCCATCATTTCTTCCTTAGTAACGCCTTCTTTGTGGCTTGTTTCTAAATGGTATTTAACGCAATCATCACATCGCAATACAGCTGATGCTACAAGACCTAGTAGCTCTTTTGTTTTTACATCTAATGCGCCAGCAGCATAAGCATTGGTATCAAGATTAAAAATTCTTTTTACAATTTTATTGTTATCTGCTAGTAATTTTTCGTTCATTTTTGAACGATACTCATTGAATTCTTGAATGATATCAGCCATTTTGTTTGTTTTGATTTTTTACTACTATTTTTGATATAAAAATACTTGCTTCATAAATGATTAGCATAGGTATGGTTACTATAATTTGACTCACTACATCTGGCGGTGTCACAATTGCTGCCACAAAAAGAATAATAATTACGGCGTATTTCCAATATTTTCTTAAAAACTCAGGAGTGACAAGACCTACCTTAGTCAAGAAATAAATGATTATGGGTAACTCAAAAAATAAGCCACACGCTATAACACTAGTTTTTACCATGCCTATATAAGAATCTATACTAAACTGGTTGATCACTACATTGCTTACTGTAAATGTAGCAAAGAAGTTGACAGACATGGGAACTATTACGTAATATCCAAAAAGAACACCTATAAAAAACAGCATAGAAGAAGAAAAAATAAACAATTTAGCATGTTTTTTTTCTGATTCATACAAGGCAGGACTGATGAATTTCCAGACTTCCCAAAGAATAAAAGGGAAAGAAAGAATGAAACCTGCCGTGACGCAAGACCAAATAAGTACATTTATTTGTCCTTCCATATTTGTGTTTTGGATAATAAACGGCATTTCTTTAACACAAATCAATTCCGAATTTCCCAGCTGACTGGATAAATCACAAAAGAATCTATACGTTATAAAATCAGCTTTTGTAGGTCCAAAAATAATGACATCAAATATATAATCACTGATTAAAAATGCAACAGTAGCAAGAATTAATACGGCTATAGTGCTGCGTACCAATAACCATCTTAACTCTTCAAGATGGTCTAAAAACGACATCTCGTTTAGATTTTTTTTTGCCATTATACTATTCCTTCTTTTAAAATATCATGTAAATGTAACACTCCTTTATAAACTCCTTCATCAACAACAACAAGCTGGGTAATGGTAAAATTTTCCATAGTGTTCAAGGCATCAACCACCATAGCATCAGAGGTTGTGATTTTAGGATTTTTAGTCATAATATCACTTGCAGTTAGCTCTGTAAAGGTATCTCTTTCGCTCAACATTCTGCGTATATCACCGTCAGTAATTATTCCTATGACAATCTCATTCTCTACAACAGCTGTAACGCCCAAGCGTTTTTCTGAAATTTCAAAAATAACTTTTTTTATGGATGTATCGGGGGTTACAGCAGGTTTTAAGCTGTGTTCTAGCATATCTTTTACGCGCAGTAATAATTTTTTGCCTAGAGCGCCTCCTGGATGGTAAACTGCAAAATGCTCTGGTTTAAAATCGCGGAGTTCCATTAAGCATACCACAAGTGCATCACCCATTACAAGTTGTGCGGTTGTACTGTTTGTAGGTGCTAAATTATTAGGGCAAGATTCGGCATCAACAGTAGTGTCTAAAACATAATCAGCACCTTTTGCTAAGAATGATGCTGTATTTCCGGTGATTGCAATCAATGTATTTCCAAAACGTTTTAGTAATGGAACGAGCACTTTTATCTCAGGACTATTGCCACTTTTTGAAATACAAATAATGACATCCTCATGTTGTATCATGCCTAAATCACCGTGAATAGCTTCTGCGGCGTGCAAAAACAATGATGGTGTTCCAGTAGAATTGAAGGAAGCAACCATTTTTTGTGCTATTATCGCACTTTTACCTATTCCTGTAACAACCAGCCTTCCTTTAGAATTGAAGATTGCGGTTACTGCATTGACAAAGTTTTCATCCAGATAATCAGTGAGTTTTGCTATTGATTGGCTTTCAGATAAAATGGTTTTTTTGGCACTAGCCAATATATTTTCTTTTGAATTCAAAACAGAATAATTAAAATTTGTAAGTGTAAAAGAAATTTGTACCTTTAGATATTGCAAATTTATACAAAATACCACGTAATAAAGAATGAATTCAAACGAAATTGACATACACAAAGAATTAAAGAAGTATTTTGGCTTTAGCCAATTTAAGGGATTGCAAGAGCAGGTGATTAAGAGCATCCTTAATCAGCAAAATACATTTGTGATAATGCCTACTGGTGGAGGAAAATCACTTTGTTATCAATTGCCAGCTTTAATTCAAGAGGGAACTGCAATTGTGGTTTCGCCTCTTATTGCATTAATGAAGAACCAAGTCGATGCTATACGAAGCCTTTCTTCAGAGAATGGTATTGCGCATGTATTGAATTCATCGTTAAATAAAACGGAGATTACTCAGGTAAAAAAAGATATTTCATCAGGCTTAACCAAGCTTTTGTATGTGGCTCCCGAGTCTTTAACAAAAGAAGAATATGTGACTTTTTTAAAAAGTGTCACCATTTCATTTGTTGCCATTGATGAAGCACACTGTATTTCAGAATGGGGTCATGATTTTAGACCCGAGTATAGAAATCTAAAACACATCATCAAGCAATTGGGTGATGTACCTATTATAGGACTTACGGCTACGGCTACGCCAAAAGTACAAGAGGATATTTTGAAAAATTTGGATATGTCTGATGCGACAACTTTTAAAGCCTCGTTCAACAGACCAAATTTATATTACGAAGTACGTACAAAGACAAAAAATATAGAGTCGGACATCATTCGATTTATAAAACAACACAAAGGAAAATCAGGTATTATTTATTGCTTGAGTCGAAAAAAAGTTGAAGCAATTGCCGAAGTTTTGCAAGTTAATGGTATATCTGCTGTTCCCTACCATGCCGGTCTAGATGCTAAAACTAGAGCCAAACACCAAGACATGTTTTTAATGGAAGATGTTGATGTTGTGGTTGCAACTATTGCTTTTGGGATGGGTATTGATAAGCCCGATGTTCGGTTTGTGATTCACCATGATATCCCTAAATCACTTGAAAGTTATTATCAAGAAACGGGTCGCGCGGGTCGTGATGGAGGAGAAGGACACTGCCTAGCCTACTATTCTTATAAAGATGTAGAAAAACTTGAGAAATTCATGTCTGGCAAACCAGTTGCCGAACAAGAAATTGGTTTTGCATTGCTACAAGAAGTCGTGGCTTACGCCGAAACGTCTATGTCTAGACGAAGGTTTTTATTGCATTATTTTGGGGAAGAGTTTGATGAAGTAACTGGCGAAGGAGCTGATATGGATGATAATGTACGTAATCCTAAAACAAAAGTTGAAGCCAAAGATCAAGTTGTACAGCTCTTGCAAGTAGTTCGGGACACCAAACATTTGTATAAATCAAAAGAAGTTGTTTTTACATTAATAGGACGTGTCAACGCCGTAATTAAAGCACATAGAACCGATACGCAATCTTTTTTTGGTTGTGGTTCAAATCACGATGAGAAATATTGGATGGCATTGTTAAGACAGGTTTTAGTTGCAGGATTTTTGTCTAAAGATATTGAGACTTACGGTATTGTAAAAGTTACAAACAACGGATTGAATTACCTTGAAAATCCGCAGTCTTTCATGATGTCTGAAGATCATGAATACAATGAAACGGTTGACGAAGCAATAGTAACAGCAGCCAAATCGACAGGTGTTGCCGATGAGGTTTTAATGGGGATGTTACGAGATTTACGTAAAAAAGTGGCTAAGAAAATAGGAGTTCCTCCATTTGTAGTTTTCCAAGACCCATCACTTGAGGACATGGCTTTAAAGTATCCTATAACACAAGATGAGATGATTAACATTCATGGAGTGGGTGAGGGTAAAGCTAAAAAATACGGAAAAGATTTCTTAGAATTGATAAGTCGCTATGTTGAAGACAACGACATTGTAAGACCAGAAGATTTAGTAGTTAAATCAACTGGAGTAAACTCTGTAAATAAGTTATACATTATTCAAAACATAGATAGAAAATTGTCCTTAGATGATATTGCCTCTGCCAAGGGGATAAATATGGATGCTTTGTTGAAAGAAATGGAACAGATTGTCTACTCAGGGACTAAATTGAATATCAAGTATTGGATTGATGAAATGCTTGATGAGGATCAACAAGAGGAGATTCACGATTATTTTATGGAATCAGAGTCAGATAATATTGAGGCAGCTCTAAAAGAATTTGATGGAGATTATGATTTAGATGAATTGAGATTAATGCGCATCCAATTTATTAGTGAAGTAGCTAATTAATTTCATAAGATATTTCTTTGACTTATCTGTATTTGTGATGTTGATATTGTTATTTTTACCTCTGTATCCATGAAAATGGGCTACAGCCTTTTTGTAATATAATTTTAATGTTAAAGTTATTTCTATTTTAAAGAGGGTATGTAAATTGCTTTATTTCCAATGTTCGGGTAAATCTTTTTCTTCATCAATGTCAGATAATTTATTCAAAGTAGAGAAAGATAGGTTTAGATTTTGAAAATCTGATATTGTGTCCATATATACAGTATCAGTGCTCCAGGTTTTATTATTGAAGACTGTTTCATGAAATTGGTTCATTCCTAATAGATAATACCCACCATCAAATGTTGGGCCTATAACGGTTTCATTCGTTTCTAATGCTAAAAACGCTTTTTCAATAATGTCAGAGGTGAGTTCATAACAATCACTCCCAATAATACAAACCGATTCATAACCTAAGTGAAAAATCTCTTGAAAAGCATGTGCCATACGTTTGCCTAATTCATCACCATCTTGTACTTTTTTGTGAAACGAACCCGCATTCCATTGGTCCTCTACCGTAATTGATTCTGAATAGAATACAAATTTGTCCGCATTAAGAGGAGTAACAATTTCTTGGGTGTGCACTAATAATTTTTTGTAAATGTAAAGTGCTTTTTCGTTACCAATAGTCTTGGCAAGTCGTGTTTTGACTTTTCCTAGTTCAGGATTTTTAGTAAAAAGAATGATAGCTTTTTTGTTTTGCATAAAAAGGTAATAATTAAAGCTGCAGTACTAAGAATACTGCAGCTTTATCGTGTTTAGCAACATCCGCCTCCGTTGTAGTGAAACGTTGATTCGCTTATAAAAATATCACTTCTGTTTAAATCGGTTAGTGCTTGTGCTGTTTTGTCACAGACTGCTAGAGGCTGATTTTTCATCAAGACATGTCCTTTTTTATCATCAAAATAGTCGTCTTTGCCATAAAAAATAGCTGCTTTTCCTGTAAATACACATGGTCCATCGCTAGGCATAGGATCTTTTATAGCACAAACTTCAATACTCTCAATGAAAATTAATTCATCGGTAGCATAATTTTCAGGATCTAAAATACGATATGGTTTTCGACCTCTAATTTCTATAGTTCCAAAACCTACATCGGTCAACATTTTAATATACTCCTTGATTGGGATGCTTCCGCTCAAACAAAGTGCTCTTAAATGGTCATCATTTTTAAGAGTTTCGTTCATTTCTTGTTCACAGGTTGGATCACTCATTACCAATCTTCCGTGAGGTTTGAGTACTCGATACATTTCTTCAAGTGCTTTTCTTAAATCATCAGTTTTAAAAATATTGAACAAGCAATTTTGAGCAGCAATATCAATACTTTCGTTTTCGATAGGTAGGTTTAATGCATCTCCTTTTTTTAATTCGACAAATTCACTTTTGAACCAGTCGTTTTCCTGCTCTGCAATTTTAAAATTTTGTTTGGTTGCTTCCAGCATTTCATCAACAACATCAACACCAATCACGCCACCTTTTTGACGCGAAAAATATGAGAATTGAAGCAATTCCATACCGCCACCTACGCCTACATATAATATTTTTGGATTATTGATTAAGTCTTGAGCCGAAATGGTACTACCACAACCATAATTCATTTCTTGCATTATTTTTGGAATTTCTAAGCCAGGAAATTTCCATATTGGTGTTGTTGTACAGCAAAGTCCCACATCGGGTGTAAGAGCCGCATCTCGGTATAAATTTACTGTTGCGTCTAAATAATTTTCCATATTTGTTACTATAAGTTTTTTTCTTTTAAAATGGTATTCCATGTAATTGAGGCAAGAATAGTTGCTGTTATAGGCGCTACAATATACAACCATTGTGAGTTCATATTACCAGAAACTAGCGCAGGTGCCAGAGATCTAATGGGATTCATAGAGGCACCACATATAGGTCCAGCGAACATGGCTTCGAGTAATACAACGCCTCCAATGGCAATGCCAGCAAAAGGAGCATGTTCTTTGTTTCCTAAGGCTACGGTTAAAATGACAAGCATTAAAATAAAGGTCAAAATGAACTCTAATACAAAAGATTGACCGTCAGTGCCAGATGGAATTGTTCCGCCTAAGCCACTATTCTTTGGGAATAATAATTTGAGTGTTGTACTAGCTGCTAATCCTCCTAAAATTTGAGAAATCAAATAAAAAGGCAATTTTTTTAATGGAAGTATTTTCAAAAAAGCGAATGCAATACTTACGGCTGGATTCATGTGTGCTCCAGATATTTGTCCGAAACCATAAATTAACCCCATTACAATTAACCCAAAAGTGATGCAAATGCCCACATGTGTAACTGTACCACTTGTCTCTTGATTGATGATAATAGCACCAGTACCGCAAAACACGAGTATGTAGGTACATAAAAATTCGGAAATATTTTCTCTCATAGTTTCGTTTTAAGCAACAGCACCACCACAACTGCTACCAGAACCTGCGGTACAGCCATAACAATGATTGTTTACAATAATCTTCCTGTTTAAAAGGGCATTTGAATCAAAATTACTAATGTGTTGCGCGTCTTTGCAAGTAACTTTTAACTCTAGCATTTGATTGAAATCACAATCATAAATATAACCGTCCCAACCTATAGAGATGGTATTTCTACACATCACATTTTGAGCAGCCAAAGGGTTAAAAGCATCAATGAGTTTCGTCATGTAATCTTCATAATTACCTGACGAAATCAAATAATCTAAGTATCTGCTCACAGGCAGATTAGTTATAGCAAATAGATTGTTAAATTCAATTCCAAAATCCTTTTGCAAAGCTGTTTTGTATTCTTTTTCCAATGCATTTTGGTCAGGTGGTAAAAATGCTCCTGCCGGATTGTACACCAAATTCAGTTTTAAACCTGAATCAGCTTTGCCGTACCCCACTGCATTGAGCATTTTTAAAGCTTTTATTGAGCTTTCAAAAACGCCATCACCTCTTTGTTTGTCGGTTCTATTTTTAGAATAAAACGGTAATGACGAGATAACTTCTATTTGGTGTTTTTTGAAAAACTCTGGTAAGTCGTTGTATTTTTTATTAGCAGTGATGATAGTCAAGTTACAACGCACATACATTTGAATTCCAAGTTTACTCACTTCTTCTATAAACCATCTAAAATTAGGATTCATTTCTGGTGCGCCACCAGTCATGTCTACTATTTTAAAGTTAGGATTGACTTTTAAAACTTCCAGAATAAGTTCCATCGTTTCTTTGGTCATGATTTCTTTTCGATCAGGACCAGCATCTACGTGACAATGCTTGCAGACTTGGTTGCACATTTTACCCAAATTAATTTGAAAAATTTCCAAACTTGTAGGTTGAAGTGGGCTTAGGCCAATAGTTTGTAATTGCGTTTTAAACGGGGTAAACACATCTGGGTTTTGTTCTAGAACGTCTATTTGATGTGCTGCTTTAGAAAGTAGGTTTTCATTTGCTTTGAGAGACTTTAATTTAATTTTTACAAATTCGCTCATAAACTAATTTTCTTGACTTTATTCATCATTTGTACTCCGTGTACTAAACTTGCTCCACCTCGAATGGCTGCTGCAACATGTACAGCCTCCATCATTTGTCCTTCGCTATACCCTTTTTCATAGGCGTCAGAACTATAAGCATCAATGCAATACGGACATTGAACGGCATGCGCTACAGCAAGTGCAATTAGAGATTTTTCTCTAGCTGTTAATTCACCTTCTTTGAAAACTTCTCCGTAATAGCCAAAGAATTTTTCGCCCATTTCTTTTTGAAATTCAACGATGTTACCAAATTTTTTTAAATCGTCTGAGTTGTAATAATTTTTGTCCATGTGTATTTTTTAGTTTTTAAAGTTTTCTAGAAATAAACTCCAATCGTATTCGTTATACTCTAGTTTAGGATTTACATTTCCGGGTATGATTTTTAAATCTTGGCAAATTTTTAAAATTCCTTTTTTGTCTCCAAAATCTCCACGGAACCAGCTCATCAAAACAGGAACTCGCAAGATGTTTTTCTCTTTATCATAACTTGCGTCACCCGTTAAATAACTTTTTGTGGCCACGTCAAGTTGCTGATTGATTTTTTTTGGATCATAAAAAAAGATTGGTGGACAGCTTTTGGCACCGCAATTCAAACTAAAATGGATGCGGTAATCTAATTTGTCAACACGGAATTTTTTTTCAAGTTTTGGTGGAAAAACTTTATTCAATTTCCCCACACTGTACTGAACACTTGATCTTCTTAAAAAAACATGTTCTATATCGTCAAGGCTCAATTCGTAGCCCGCAAGTACAAATTGCTTTGATGTGAAAAAAGCACTTCGGCTCTTGTATTTTTCGGGATCTTTTTTCAAAGCGTAATTTGTAAATCCATTGTAAAGATTTATGAAGAATGCTTTTTTAAGATCGTCATTTGTAAGTTGATTAATTAAGTCTGTTTCATTTGCATTTGCAATTAGCGTAACAAATTCTTCGGTATTGCCTTCTCCAAATTTTGCTGCTTCAATAAAGTCTTGTGAAATTTTTACGTAGTCTTTTGGTTGTGCTATAAGTATTTGGGTAAAACAAAGTAATATTAGTAGGTTTTTCATAGCGTGGCTTTTTGTAAATTTATTATTATTTACGAAATTTACCAACAATAGTTTTTTTTAACATGACATATTTAGCACAAATTTCACAATCAGCTGATTTTTTAATTTCTAAAGGAATTTTAAATCCAGAGGTAGGCGTAGTACTTGGGACGGGCTTAGGAAAATTTTTAGATTATTTGGTAGTAGAACAAGAAATAGATTATGCTGATATTCCGCATTTTCCGGTCTCTACTGTTGAGTTTCATAAAGGGAAGTTGCTCTTTGGATCTATTGGTTCTAAAAAAGTAATTGCAATGCAAGGCCGTTTTCATTTATACGAAGGATACACTTTACAGCAAGTTACTTTTCCTATTAGAGTTCTGCAAAAATTAGGTATTAAGCATTTGTTGTTGAGCAATGCTGCAGGCGGAATCAATAAAGACTTCAAAAAAGGAGATTTAATTTTACTTGACGATCACATCAATCTACAAGGTGGCAGTCCGCTTTCGGGCTTGAATAGTTTTGAATACGGTGGTATTTTTCCAGATATGAGTGCACCTTATGATGAAACGCTAAATAATATCTTACTAACCGAAGCTAGTAAAATTGAATTGTCACTAAAAAAAGGAGTGTATGCTTCAGTTTATGGGCCACAATTAGAAACTAGGGCAGAGTATCGTTATCTTGGTAGAATTGGGGCAGATATGGTAGGAATGAGTACTACGCCCGAGGTTATTGTAGCCAATCAATTAAAATTGCCTTGTGCTGCCGTAAGTGTAATTACAGATGAATGCGACCCTGATCATTTAAAACCTGTTGATATTGCCGAAATTATTGCAATAGCTGGTAAATCAGATGAAAAATTGAGTCAGTTGTTCTTTGAAACCATTCACAGTATTGTCTAGTATTATTCGACATACAATTCGCCGCGATGTGGTTTTAATGCATCACGCACTTGAATCATATGTGCATCAGTAACCACCATAAAGGCTATAGCTTGCATTTCACCCTGAATTTCGAATCCTGTGATTTGCAAAGGTAATTTTTCAATTGCAATGTATTCCTTGAGATGAATTTCATGGTGTTCTGCAGTTTTTGCAGCACTAGGACCACGAAAATCCCAAATTAATTTTATTTTACGAGACATGTATTCTTTTTTTTGAACTTGTTTTGATGTCAAAGTTACGAAGTCTATTTCTAAAATGAATTTATTTTTTTAGTTTCTAAATCGTGGATAGTGGTAGTTCCTTGTCCTTTTGACTGTAAAAAAATGCTACTTTTGTACCCTAATATTTTGGATGCTGCTTCTATGTAACATCCAATGTTGATTTTATAAAAATGCCTCAAGAACTTTCACTACAAGTAACTCCAGAAATAGCTGCAAATAATGATTTGCTCAAAAATCATTTGGCAAAGCAAATTAAAGTTGCAGCTGAAGATGTGCAACATGTTTCTATTTTAAAAAGATCTATTGATGCCCGACAAAAAGCAATAAAAATTAATCTCAAAGTAGAAATTTTTACAAAAGGAGAAGTAATTGACGAAAGAAGATTCACCATGCCTGATTTTCCTAATGTAGCAAATGCACAGGAAGTATTGGTAGTAGGAGCTGGACCAGCAGGACTTTTTGCAGCTTTACACTTAGTAGAATTAGGACTAAAGCCTATTGTTGTTGAAAGAGGGAAAGACGTTCGCGGCAGAAGAAGAGATTTAAAAGCGATAAATCGAGACCATATTGTCGATGAAGATTCTAATTATTGTTTTGGCGAAGGTGGCGCAGGAACCTATTCTGATGGGAAATTGTATACCAGATCTAAAAAAAGGGGCGATGTCAATAGAATATTAGAACTGTTTGTTGCTTTCGGGGCTTCTCATGACATACTTGTAGATGCACACCCACACATTGGTACCAATAAATTGCCTCAAATTATTCAGGATATTCGTGAAAAAATTATTGAATGTGGAGGTCAAGTTTTGTTTGAAACAAGAGTTGCTGATATTTTGGTAAAAAACAATGAAGTTCAAGGGATTGTTACGCATAAAGGAGATACTATTCTTGCTAATAAATTAATCTTAGCCACGGGACATTCCGCTCGTGATATTTTTGAACTATTAGATCGAAAAAAGATTTTTATAGAAGCTAAACCTTTTGCTTTAGGTGTTCGCGCAGAACATCCTCAAACTTTAATTGATAGTATTCAGTACAGTTGTGATTATAGAGGAGAACATTTACCTCCAGCACCTTACAGTATTGTCAAGCAAGTTGCAGGCCGTGGTATGTATTCTTTTTGTATGTGTCCAGGAGGTGTAATTGCTCCTTGCGCAACTAGTCCCGGCGAGGTGGTAACAAATGGTTGGTCACCATCTAAAAGGGATCAGGCTACCGCCAATTCTGGAATTGTAATTGAGTTGCAGTTGGCCGATTTCAAACCTTTTGCGAAGTATGGAGCACTAGCTGGAATGGAATTTCAAAAAAGTATAGAACAACGTGCATGGCACCTTGCAGGAGAAAGTCAAAAAGTGCCAGCGCAACGCATGATTGATTTTACTCAAAAAAGAGTATCATCAGATATTCCAAAAACATCGTATGTACCTGGAACAACGTCTGTAGAGTTGGGTCAGGTATTTCCAAGTAATTTAACGCACATTTTGAGAGAAGGTTTCTCAGAGTTTGGTAAATCAATGCGAGGTTATTTAACTAATGAGGCTATTCTTCACGCACCAGAGTCACGAACTTCATCACCCGTGCGCATACCAAGAGATCCTATTACTTATGAACATCTACAAATAAAAGGTTTGTACCCATGTGGCGAAGGAGCGGGATATGCGGGAGGAATTATTTCGGCTGCAATTGATGGTGAAAAATGCGCCCAGATGATTGCTCAGGTTTTAAAAAACTCACATTATTTTGACTCTTACTAGATTATAAAGCTAATAATAGGTGTAAAGCTTACTAAATAGTAGCCTCTATTGCAGTTATTAATATAAATTTTGTTCAAGTTGAACTTATTCAACTTGTTAGTGGTAAAAGTATTTTACTTTTGAGTAATCGATTGCATAATGTATTCGATGAAAACAATTTAATACTACCATTATGAATAAAATTTTATTTTTTCTAATATTTATTTGCTGTACTTTACAGACAACTGCTCAATCAGTTGCAATTAACCTTGCCCAAGGCTGGCAAGAATCTATATTTGTGCAGTGGGCTCCTGTTACAAATGCCAGTAGTTATAATGTATACTATACAGGCGCAGGACTTTCTAATGTTAAAATTGACTCTCAATTAATTAGAAGCTACGGTAGTTATATGAGAGCCGATGTATTGGGTTTGGCACCCGGTTCGTATACAGTAAGAGTAGCTCCAGTTGTATCTGGAATTGAAGTTGCAGGGACAACAACTGCTAGTTTAATGGTAACAGCTCAAGATAGAACTGGTTTTTCATTTTCTAATTCAAGAGTTCCCGGAGGTTATAAAGCTAATGGAACACTAAAAGACAATGCTGTAGTTTTGTACGTAACACAAAACACTAAAAATTCAATTTCTGTAAATGTTACTGGAGCAACAACAAATCCATGTGTTGGTTTACAAAATATTTTGAATGGTTTAAAAAAAGGTCAAGAAACTAGACCTTTTGTTATACGATTAGTAGGTAATATTACAGATCCAGCAGTTCTTGAAGGTGGTGATATTGCTATAGAAAACGCAAAAAATACTTCAAGTTTTATAACTTTTGAGGGAGTTGGAAACGATGCAGTTGCAAATGGCTGGGGTATTCGTATTAAAAATGCAACTAATATTGAAATTCGTAATATAGGTTTTATGCTCACTAATGCAAGTGAAGGTGATAATGTTAGCCTGCAACAAAATAATGATTATGTATGGGTACATAATTGTGATTTGTTTTATGGTTCGGCAGGAGGAGATGCTGATCAAGCTAAAGGTGATGGCGCTATGGACTGTAAGAAATCTACATACATAACTTTTTCGTATAATCACTTTTGGGATTCTGGTAAATCTAATCTTTTAGGTCTTAGTGAAGGAACCACTGCGGGACTTTACATTACATATCATCACAATTGGTATGATCATTCAGATTCACGTCATCCAAGAGTACGTTTTTATTCTGCCCACGTTTATAATAATTATTATGATGGAAATTCTAAATATGGAGCAGGTTCTACACTTGGTTCATCTGTATTTATGGAATCCAACTTTTTTAGAAATTGTAAATACCCAATGCTTACATCAATGCAAGGGTCTGATATTTTTGGTGGCTTAGAAGGAACATTCTCAGGTGAAGCTGGTGGAACAATAAAGGCGTTTAACAATGTTATGAGTGGACAAACACGTTTTGTAGCCTACGACCAAGCTACTAATCCTAGAGAATTTGATGCCATTGTAGTTTCAAGTAGGAGCCAAACAATTAGCAGTACTATTACGTCAAAATTAGGTTCGAATTCTTATAATAATTTTGATACAAATACATCCATAATGTATTCATACACTGCTGATAGTCCCGAAGTGGCTAGAACAAAAACAATACAATTTGCTGGACGCGTTTCTGGCGGGGACTTTAAATGGACTTTTAATAATAGTGTAGATGACATTGCAGATGCTGTAAATGCTCCATTAATGGCAGCTTTAAGAGCGTATACAAGTAAACTAGTGTCGGTTCAAGGTGAGTCAAGTCCCCCAGTAACTACCAATACTCAAACTCTAATAGTATCTAGTAATGCAAATCAAACAGTAGTTTCTGGAAATGCAATAGTACCCATTGTTTTTACGTGGGGCGGTTTAGCAACAGATGTAAATGTAGCTAATTTACCCGTGGGGCTAACTACAGTAAAAAATACTACAGCAAAAACAGTTACAATATCAGGAGTACCTACGGGCTCTAGAACTTTTACAGTTTCAACTTTAGGTTCTTCTGGAAGTTCAGTAACTATTACAAGTACTGTAAATGTGACAACTTCAACTTCACCTACAACAGGTACAATAGTTCATAATTTTACTACATCTGGTAAAACAAGTTCATTTTATACTATAACTGGAAATTTAAACTCAACGCCTGGATTAGTTTCTTACGCGGGATTGATTTTAACAGGTAGATTAAAAATGGAATCAAGTACAGCAATTACTTTTACAACTTCCGCAGCTGCAAATGTAACATTGGTTTTTGATACTAACTTTTCAGGAACTGTTTTGGTAAACAATGTCTCAAGAACTGCTGTAGCTGGTATAGTTACGGTTTTATTGCCAGCTGGAGTTAATACTATTTCTAAAGGGTCTACAGCACAATTGTATTATATTGCTACTAGTTATGGTGCTTCATTACGATTAGCAGAAAAAACTTTATCAGATAATGTTATATCTAACACTATCATTACTTACCCTAATCCGGTAGTTGATATTTTGACTATTGAAAGTAGTCAAGACGTATTGCGTTTAGAAGTTTATGACATCAATGGAGTTCTTGTAAAAGAAGTTTCCAACAGTAAAATAATTGACATGAGTACGTGTAGTGTAGGTACGTATTTTGTTAAGATATCCACGAATACAGGTTCAACAAATAAAATTATCATTAAAAAGGGATAAATAGAAAGTGTTGTGGTTGAAAATAAAGTATGATTATTAGATATTTAATTTTTTCACGGAGATGAAAATTCCGATCAGATGATTGCGAGCACTTTAACTTTGTTTAGATGAAATATTTATTAATGATCGGATTTAAAAAAGTTTTTTCTTAACTTTAAATTTTTGCTACTTATCAGTGTTTTCTTG